>JAQXEE010000120.1 GCA_029251005.1 Flavobacteriales bacterium
CATGGATTTTCCTTTTTTAACATCAAACTCTTGTCCAGAAACCGTTTTTAAAACATTTTTTTTTCGATACTTTAAAGAATCATAAATTGGAACATTTACATATTCGTGTTTTTTTAACAACTCATCTAATAAATACTCAAAATGAACATACTTATAATTTGAGGTCCGAGAACATCGATCAATTGCAAATCCATGATACCAGAATAGCAAGTATGTCTTTCCTGAATCTAATCTAAAGTATTTAGAGATAACCGATTCTTGTAACAAAGAAAATTGATTAGAGATTGAATCTCCCTTCCACTTTTTTAAGACTTGCAACTCTACAGAATCTCCAATAACGCCTCTACTTTGAACAAGTGCAATATTTTCACTCATATAAACCTCTTGTTCCAAGGTTAAATCTTCACACTTTTGAGATCTAGAAACACCTGCCCAAATAACAATAAAAAACAATAAATTTAGTTTCATTTTAATAATGCTTTATTAATACGTTTCACCAATCCAGGTCCTTCATAAATAAACCCAGTATAAACTTGTACCAATTTCGCGCCAGCTTTTATTTTATCTATAGCGTCCTGTTCTGAATGAATACCACCTACTCCAATAATTGGATATTTATCCCCTAAGTTTTTATATAAATAAGAAATAACATTCGTTGACCTTTTTTCTAACGGCTTACCACTTAAACCCCCAGGCCAACCAATTCCCTCCAATTTACTTTCATCCGTTTTTAATCCCTCTCTATTCACCGATGTATTAGCAGCTACAACACCGTCTAATTGTAATGTTTTTATAATATCAATAACATCATCTAATTCTGGCGTGCTTAAATCTGGTGCTATTTTCAACAATAATGGCTTCCTAGAAGCTTTTGACATATTAATATCAGAAATTTTCTGCATCAGAGCCATCAACGGCTTCTTCTCTTGTAATTTTGTTAAATTTCCAACATTGGGACAACTTACATTTACAACAAAATAATCTACGTAATCAAACAACTGGTTAAACACCTTAATATAGTCTTCATCTGTTTTATCAGCCTCAGTACCCGTATTTTTACCAATATTCCCACCAATTACAATATTAGTTTTCCTTTTCTTTAAACGCTCCACAGCAGCATCAACTCCATCGTTGTTAAAGCCCATTCTGTTAATTAAAGCCTGATCTTCTGGAAGTCTAAACAATCTAGGTTTTGCATTACCAGGTTGCCCTTCCGGGGTTAATGTCCCAATTTCTATAAACCCAAACCCAAAATCAGCCAATTCATTATATAATTTAGCGTCTTTATCAAATCCAGCAGCCAAGCCTACAGGATTGGGAAATTTAAGTCCCCAAAGTTCTTGCTCCAATTTAGAATCAGATATTTTAAAAATTGATCTATTAATTGCAGAGACGCCAGGAATCTTACCTAAAATTTTAATCCATCGAAAAATCACATGATGAATAGTTTCAGGATTAAAAGAAAAGAAAATTGGTTTTATAATTGCTTTGTAAAAACTCATAAAATTTGTTTATTCTGCGTATAACTTCTCTACTTCATTTAATACTTCTTCAACCGAACGAGTGTTTTCATAATAACTCAACACTGTCCTTAACACTTCTTCAACCGTACTATCAGGACAACTAGCTCCTGATGTTAGAATTATTTCAATCTTATCTTTTTCAGGTAAATATCCTTTTGAAAGTCCTTCCACTTTCTTCTTCCAATCAAAATGTTGAATTTCTGATTTATTTAACAACTTCTCGTTACCAGTTATGAAATAAGTAGGATATTTCTCTTCGCACAGTTCAACTAAATGTGTTGTATTAGAACTATTGTAACCACCTACTACAATTGCCAAATCAGCACCTTTCTCCAACAAACCATAGGTTGCACTTTGATTATCGTTTGTTGCATAGCATAAAGAATCTCTCGTATCCGCAAATTGCTTGTCATCACTTCCGTATAAATCTTCGATTACATTTTTTACGTAATTTGCAATCTCTTTAGTTTCAGAAGCTAGCATAGTTGTTTGATTAACAACTCCTATCTTTTTTAAATGGATGGATGGATCAAACCCTCTGCTATATTTACCCTGAAAATCAAGGTAGAATTGCTCCTTTGGCTTTTCTCCTCGAATATACTTTTCAAGTGTTTTTGCCTCTTCAATATTTTTCACAATTAAAGATGGACCTTCTTTTTCCGCATGAGAAAAAGTTGCTTTTGTTTCTTCATGATTGCTCTTACCATGAATTACGATGGTGTAATCCTTGTCTCCAAGCTTTTTACTCATCTTCCAAACTCTTTCTACAAAAGGACAAGTAGTGTTGTACTCATCTGTATGAACACCTTTTTTCGCTAACAGTTTTTTCGTTTCTAGTGTTGTTCCAAATGCAGGAATAATTACTAAGTCATCTGAAGTAATGGAGTCCCAACTAATAAGCTGTTTTCCTTGCGTGTCTAAAATAAATTGAATTCCACGAGACTGTAAATCTGAATTAACAAGTGGATTATGAATCATTTCACTTAAGAAATAAATTTTTTTCCCGGGGTTCTCATCAAGTGCCCTGTAAGCTCTTTCAATAGCGTTTTCTACTCCGAAACAAAAACCAAAATGACGAGCAATTAAAAATCTTACCGGTCCAAAATCAAGTTTTGTGGGAGTAAAATCCTTTTTTTTAGGATCTAGAGTCTTTCTTATTTCCTTTAATTTAGAAATAATAGGACTTTTGTAAAATTCGGGAACATTGAATTCTCGCATATCAAAAAATATATTTACAAAGTTAAGAATCTAACGTCACATAAAAAAAAAAATTAAAGATATTACGTATATATGTTTGTGAACAGTAAATACCTCTGAAAATTTTTTATTATACTAATAGTTTCTATTTTAACAATTACCTCCTGCAATAGCGGAA
>JAQXEE010000126.1 GCA_029251005.1 Flavobacteriales bacterium
TTTCCAAACGTAAACATCTTGCTGAACTTCACTTCCTGTTTTAGCATTTGTTCCATCCCAAGGTTGATATGGTGTTCCGCTTTCCCATATTAATGCGCCCCACCGATTGAAGATTAAAAAGCTGTATTCACTAGCTCCTTCAATGTTGTCATGATTTTTTCCGTTCGGGAAAAAGATATCGTTTAATCCATCTCCATCTGGCGTAAAAGCATTGGGGACAAAAACAGTGAAGTTATCTAAAATTGTAATTCTCTTTACAAGAGTGTCCGAACACATTCCATTCCATGCAATCAATTCAACAGTATATGTTCCACTATCTGGTGATCCATAAGTTACAAACGGGTTTTGTAATGTACTTGCTGTTGGATTTGGTGGAATGTTCGTTGTAGAAACTCTTCCTAAATCCCAATTCCATGAATCAGCATCGATTGATAAATCTTCAAACTGAATAAAAGGCTCTAAAACTGTTGCGGTTTTTGGACCCCAATCAAAATCTGCTATTGGTACTGGATTTACACAAACAGCATTCGTCTTGGTAACACTATCAATACATCCGTTTTCAAAAGCTACTACTGCCGTTCCGTTGTAACATCCATCATTTACAAATGTGTGCGTCAAACTGTCCAACGAACCATTTATTGTCGATACTAATCCATCTGTAAACGACCAAGTCGTTGTTCCTGGAAGAGATCCTTGAGATACTACAATCATACTTGTTGTGTAAGGTTCGCAACCATTAGCATTTGGAATCACATAATCCCAATCTGGTAAATCATCGACTACAATTGTTTCTGTATCAAACGCCGGACAAGCGCCTTCTAAGGTATACGTTACATCATGGTTACCAGGACCTGCTACTCCTGGGTCAAACTCTCCTGTCACAGGATTAACTGCTCCTGCTACTGGTAAACTGCTCCAAACTCCACCTGATGTTAATGGTTGTGATAGTTGATATACTGGCAAGTTCTCACAAAACGATCCTGCTGGATTAAAATCTGGATTACCGGGCGTTGTCACCTCTATAGTAACCATATCCTCAACTGGGCATCCTGTGTGCTTGTAAGTCACATCGAAAACCCCTCCTTTTGTTAAATTCATCACTCCAGTTGAAGGATCAATGACTCCACCGTTATCTATACTCCAAGTTCCTCCTATATCTCCTGATGTAGTGAAAGCATAACTTCCATCAGCAATACAAATATCTTCTGCGGGTTCGTTATCGATTGTTGGATCAAGTATGGGGTCAACTACAAAGTCAAACGTACTATCAATAGGACAGGTTCCTGTAAAAGCGTAGTTTACAGCAAACATTCCTTCTCCAGATACGGCTGGATCAAAGTTTGTTCCACTTACACCTGGTCCACTCCAAGTCCCTCCTGCATCTCCAGTGGTTACCAGAGCAAAAGCAGCATCGTAACCACAAATTACTCCGGGGTCTTGAATCGTTGGATCGTTTGGTTCTTGTACTACAATTTTAACTGTACTGTCTACCGGACAAGTTGTTCCAAGTGTATACTTAACTTCAAAAGTCCCTTCTGTTAATGTTAAATCTCCAGTTACAACATCAATTGTTGCAGATGGATCAACACTCCAAACTCCGCCATTATCTCCTGAATTGTTAAATTGATAATTTTTTAATGATACACAAACATCAGCTGCTGGTTCATTATCAATTGTGGGATCCAATATTGGTAAAATTCGAATTGAAACAGAATCGCTATCTGAACAAGCTCCAGTTCCTAAAGCATACTTTAAACTATAAACACCAGGTGCTAGCGCAGTAGGTACAAGTTGATTATTTGAAACAACGCCTCCTGAAATAAAAGGTGTTATTTTCCAAGATCCACTACCATCTCCTGAAGTTGTAGGCAGTAAAAAAGAGGTTAAATCATAAGGAGATGCATTGTTACAAAATACAGTATCCGATAATGTTTTATCTACATCTACAATTATTTCACTAACTACTTCAATAGAATGAGTATCTGTTGTAAAGCAAGTACCTGGTGTAGTATAAACTACTTGATATACACCTTCTCCTATAGAGGGATCAAAAAGTCCTCCTGTTGTAATTAGAGCATTTCCTCCTCCAAAATCTTGCCAGACACCTCCTGGTGTAGCTGTAGACATTAATGTCACAACTTTAGGATTGTCTGTTTGACAAAATGCAGATTCGTTTGCTCCATCAATATCTGGAATATCTACTGTATCAATCGCTATTTCTAACCAAGCTGTATCTCCACATTGTGCATCTATTCCGTAAAAAATAGAGTCGATACCTGTTCCTCCTGCTAAAGTTGGAGCAAATGTTCTGGATGAATCGTTTACAAATCCTAAGGCTGCAAAATCCCAACCTCCAAAGAAAACTCCACCTGCTTTATTTGCTTCAATTAATCCGGGTAAAGCATTTCCACAATAGCTTTGACCTCCTGTTAAACTTACTATTTCTTGTTGAACAACTGTGATTGTTAAGGAATCCCATACAAAACAAACACCTGGTGTCTTATATCGTATAGTATGAACTCCCGGTCCTGCTAATGCAGGATCAAACGTTCCTAATAAACCATCTACAATTCCTACTCCACTCCATGTTCCATTTGGTGTTGATAATGGAGATAACGTATAATCGAAAGGTACATAACTAGAACAAACCTCTGTTACCGTATCTATTTCAGCGACTTCCATTGGACTAATTCCGATCAGTAAAGTTGCAGTATCTCCACAAACAAATGCATTGGCATCTATCATGTAGAAAATCGAGTCTATTCCTGGTGTTACAACATTAGGATCAAAAGTTAGAATCGAATCATTCTCCGTTTTACCGGCATCCCAATCTGATGGCCAACTTGCACTTTTTTCCCATCTTCCCAGTCCTAAATGTAAATTACCTGTTGCAGAAAGTGCTGTTGATGCACCACAGAATGGTAAAGCCAAACTATCAATACTTACTCCTATTCTTGGCTTAACTAAAATTTGAACCGAATCAATTACAAAACAAGTGTTTGGTGATTGATAAGTAATGGTGTGGATTCCAGGTCCGGCTGTTGAAGGATCAAAAGTTCCTAGTACGTCATCTACAATTCCTGTCCCGCTCCAAGTTCCACCTGTTGTTGATGCACCTGATAAGGTGTAATCAAAAGAAGCTTCATCAGCACAAACTGCAACGGCACTATCAATCTCTACTAAATCGATAGGGTTTAATGTTACTTCTATAAAAACAGTATCCCCACAAGCTCCTGCTTTTCCATACCAAATGGTATCAATTCCATCGGATGAATATAATTTCGGATCCCAATAACCATAGTCAGCATCTATAATTCCTTCTCCGCTTGTTGTCCAAAATGTTCCCCCACCAGGACTTACCAAAATAGTATCCTGATCAGCATTTAAACAGTATTCATTAGTAATGTGATCCATACTGTATTCGATATTACTTGTTACCGTAACATAAGCGGTGTCGCTATAATCACAAGCTCCATCAGTTTTAAAAACAACCATCACCTGACCATCTATTAAGCCCGATGGATCAAATAAACCAGAAGCATCAATATAACTCGTTAAACCTAAACTATCAGACCATGTTCCTGTTGTTGTTAAACTGGGGTTTAGTTGTAATTGAATCGCCGGATCACTATTACACAAACTTGGTAAGTTAATGATCTCCGCCGTATCTAAAGGATTAATAGTAATCGTTATACTGTCACTATCACTACAAGCAGTATTAAAACCATCCACAGCATATTTTAAAATGTAATCTCCATCTAACAATCCTGCCGAATTAAAAGATCCTGTAGAATTAACCGCACCGTTATCAACAGACTCATCACTCTTACGACAACTCCATCTTCCTCCTGCGTTTGTAGTTGGTGTTAAATCTACTTGGAAAACCGTATCTTTTAAACAAAAGTTTAAATCGGCAGTTACAAAGTCAACAACCATTTCAGGCTCAATAGCTACCACAATGGAATCAATTCCAAAACATGCGCCTTTTGTTGTGTAGTAAATCTGAACATCACCGGAATCAATTAATGTTAATTCACCGGTAGCAACATCAATAGTACCGTTATCCGTATACTCAACACTCCAATCACCACCTAAAGTAGTTCCTGATTCTGTTGTAATTGTTGGACTATTATCATTAACACACCAAGGTCCTTGAGTATCTGTAATATCAGCACTTTCATTAACAGCAACATCAACATCTATAGACATCGAGTCTAAACAACCTTTTGAATCGACAACAACTTTATAATTGTGTAACCCGAAAGTTGTTATACCATCAGTAACACTATCTACTCCTAAACCTTCTAATTTCCACTCATATGTGACAGGGTAACCAGCAGACTCATCCAAATGAGCTTCTAAAACATGCGCTTCTCCTTCACAATAAATACTTTTAAAAGGAGTTAAACCTATCGAATCAATTAAGGGTAATGGGTTAATTATAAACTGTACAGAATCGCTTTCTTTTGCACAAGTTTCGATATTTCCATCCTCAGCGATTAAGTAACGATACCATTGTTGATCTAATGAAACTGGAGTTAAAGTAATAACTCCTCCAGAAATATCACCTGATTCTCCTGAAATATCAGTCCAAGTACTACCGTCAACACTTTCTTGCCATTTAAAATCTAAACCATCTGTTAAACCAGATACAGAAACAACATCTCCTGTTAAATTTTCACAAACTTCTAATGTTGATGAAGCCAAATCAATAACGGCATCATCAGATGGTTTTGAACAACA
>JAQXEE010000139.1 GCA_029251005.1 Flavobacteriales bacterium
CTTTTTCATTCTAAAGGAATTTTAAGTTATTTGGAAATAAATTTCATGAATATTCTTTAATCGCTTTGGAGTATGTTCGGTTAAACTTGTTGAGAATTAATTCTAATTTATCTCAAAAATTTACAGTCAATTCTAATCAGTTAATGTGGATCTCTCTTTGGTGGTGCAAACTTTTTGGATGTGTCGTTTGCAAATTTAAGGGCACCTGTTTTTCTCTTAATTTAAATTTTGAATTCTACTTCTAATAATTGTAACCTTTTCTTTCTTGAAAGTTAATTAAATTTGTTTCTTTGTGCTTAAAATTCCTTTAGAATGAAAAAGTTTTATTCAGCTTTGTTTGTTATTTCGATCCTACTTTCTTCTTGTTTAAGAGACGAATACGAACTTGATGATAATATTAATGCTACAATTTCTCCAGAAATAGCGGTACCTTTTATAAAAGCTACCATTATAGCTGAAGATATTTTAACCGCGGCAGATTCAAATATGCTAAGGGCAGATGAGAATAAATTATTAGAATTTGTTTATTCTGATACGGTTTATTCATTTATGCTTTCAGAATTTATTGATATTCCAGACAAAAATGTTAACTACGATTTTAAATTAGACCCGCTTTATATCGATGATGTAGACAGTAAAATAGATGCTATAACTTTAGATACTATGGTACATCGTGTAGGTGCGCCATATAGCGTTTTGTTTAATGCTGTTGATGGATCCTGTGATAATACTTTTCCTCCTTTTTCTAATCAAAATGCTGGAGGAATAGCTTTAGAAATTGCGGATGCACCATTTTCTAAAGCAACTTTTTCAGACGGTGTTTTAAAAGTTAACATAGAAAATAAATGGCCTACCGAATTAACAAATATCGAATTAGAATTAGTTAGAGTTTCTGACAATGTTCCTGTTGATACTTTAAGATATGTTAGCATTCCTGCCTATACAACATTAGCTGACAGTATAATAATGGAAGGGGAAACAATCGAAAGTAATATGGTGGCAAATTTCATCTCAATTTCAAGCCCCGGAACCTCAACAGATGTTTGTGTAGATGGCAAAGATTCCTTGATTGTTACGATGTCTGGTTATGATTTTGTTGTTGTATCAGGTACTGCTGTTTTTCCTAGTCAAGAAGTTTTAAATGATGTAATCGATATTGAGATTGATTTAGGTAACGGTGAAGAATTTGAAATGCTTAAACTTAAATCAGGAACTTTAACCATTGATTTAAATTATGAAATAAAAGAAGCAGCTAAGTTATATATTGAATTGCCTTTTGCGACCAAGCTAGGCAGCTCATTTATAGATTCAGTCTTAGTGTCTGCAGGACCATCTACGGTTAATGAGTCATTTGATTTATCAGGATACGAATTTGACTTAACTAAAGGTGGGGCAGGGTTTAATACCGTTCAATCAGTTGTAAAGGCGGTAGTAGTGAGCTCTGGTTTAGAGGTTGATTTTGATACCTCTAATGTTGTTAGTGCAAATATTACAATGGAGAATCTTGTTCCTGAATCCATTGATGGTTATTTTGGTACACCAATACTAACAATGGATGATGAAACTCAGGAATTTGACTTAGAAGCATCCGATTTGTTTTCAAATATGTCCTTTGTAAACCCTACAGTTAGTCTTAAGTTTCACAATACATTTGGAATTCCAATTGAAATTTCAAGCTTGAATTTAAAAATGGAAAATGGAAATGAATCAGAAACATTGAATTCAACATCTGTTATTCCGTTTGACATTTTAGGAGCTGATGTTTCGAATCCATCTCTAGCTGTAACAAGTGAGTTATTGTTGGATGACAATACAAATATTGCAGATTTAATTAATTTATGGCCTAATGAAGTTACCACTGGTTTGTCCGGACAGATTAATCCAAACGGTAAGACTCATAATTTTGCATCAGAGAATAGTAAACTAGATGTTACACTTGATTTAACAGTACCTATTTTTGGACAAATATCTGAACTATCGATAAAACAATATATAGCTATTGATTCATCAATGTCGGAAATGTTTAACAATGTTTTAAAAGCATCATTAAGGACTAATGTTGATAATGGATTTCCATTAGAGGCTGAAATAAACTTTTATTTAGCAGATTCAGATACCTTGATTTTAGATTCTTTAAAAGCATCTGATGGAAACCAAGTTTTAGTAAATGCAGGAACAGTTAATGAAGATGGTAACGTTGTTACCCGGGGAATTAGCCAAGCTGATTTGATCGTAGACGAAGCTGATGTTGCTCTGTTTCAAGATGGAGCTGCTTTTATTGTTGTTAATGCTGTTATGAATACTGCAAACTCAGGGTCTGATGTAAAAATTTATTCTGACTATGATATGCTTATCAAAATGGGATTATTGGCAAATTTAAAAATTGAATTAAACTCTGATAAAGAGGACTAAGAATAAAAGATGAAAAAGAATATATTTTTATTAGCCTTTGTTGTTATTGCTCAATTAGGTTTTGGACAATATGCAACTCAACAAGCATTATATAGTAATTTACCCCAAGCTCGATATTATAATGCTGGGATATTTCCTGAATACTCAGGTTATTTCAGCTTACCTGGTTTATCGGGTTATGGTGCAACAATTTCAAATAGTGCTTTTTCATTTAGCGATTTGTTTGTCAAGGGAAATATAGATCTGAATAACTTTGTTAAGAATCTTTCCGATAGAAATTATTTGAATTTTGGACTTGCAACAGATATAATTGGTTTTGGTTTCAAGGTTAAAAGCAATTATTTTTCCTTAAACATTACTTCTAAATCTGATGTGAATTTAGGATATAACAGGACACTTTTTGATTTTATTTTAAATGGGAATGCAAATTATATAGGGAAAAATTTGTCGCTAGACGGATTTGGATTTGATGCTTCTTCTTATTTAGAAACAGGAATAGGATATGGGAGAGATATAAATGAAAAGTTAAATGTAGGCGGTCGTGCCAAAATTTTAATTGGGATTGGGAATATTAATGGTGATTTTAACGGAATTAAATTACATACGGATGAGAATGATTATTCTTTAACGGCAACCTCTGACTTTAGTATTAAGTCATACGGGTCTTTTCTATTTAATGATAGTGTTAATAGTTCATGGGGAGAACCATCTGTTTTTAATCCATCGAATATCGGGTTTGGGTTAGATTTAGGGGCTACATATCAATATTCAGATGAGCTGACTCTTTATGGAAGTATTGTTGATCTAGGTTTTATTAACTGGAAAGATAACGGAGAGGAATTGTACAATGAAGGTGCTAAATTTAAATATGATGGATTTGCATATTCTGAACTCGTTGAATCCGATGATGGTGAATTTTTTACTGATTTAGGAGATAGTTTAGCCTCTGTGTTTGAATTAAAAAGGCGTCGTGTTTCATACAGAACTCAATTAAAAACAAGATTATATCTTGGTGGAAGGTATAAATTAAATAATTTTTTTGATGCTGATTTATTAATACACGGACGTGTGTTCAATAATAACTTTTATCCAATGATAATGGTTGGGGCAGGTTTTCATTTAAATAAATGGTTAACATCAAAAGTGACTTATGCAGGAGTTAATTCGACTTATGATAATATTGGGGCAGGTCTGATATTACATTTAGGTGCTTTTCAACTTTATGGTATGGTTGATAATGTTTACGGTTTAACTCAGGTTGATCATGCAAGATATTTATCAGGAAGTTTTGGAATCAACTTTACCTTTAAAGGAGATAAAAGCGAAAAAAAGCTGGGGGAAAGTAAAAATTCCTCAAAAGACAAGAAAAAGTCTTCTAAGAGTAAAGATTCAGGAAGCAAATCAAAAAATAAAGATGATAAATCTAAAGATAAAAAAGTTGAGCCTAAAAAGAAATCGTCACTTAAACAAGTGGAATCAGGAAAGCTAGAACGAATCAATGAATCAAAAAAAGATTCAAAAGTAACTATTGATAAAAATAAAAAATCTTCAAAAGTGAAAGATGTGAAGGCTGAAAAACTTAAAACAAAAGTAAAAGAGGAGGGCAATACGGTTGAACAAGGAGTAGAGTCGAATGAAATTGAAGTAAGTTCAAAAGAATTGGATAAGAAGCTGGTAGTTGGAAATCGAGTGGTAGGAAAAAAAAATGAAACAGTTATGACTGATATTGTAACGGAGGCTAGAGAAGTTTTTAAAATAGATTCATTCGTTCAACCAATAATTGTTGACTCACTTAAAACTACTGTTTTAGATAGTCTAGATTCAGTAACTAGCTTAGTTTTAACGCCAGATTCTAGTGTCGCAATACAAAAGGATTCAAGTTTATTATTAATGAAAAGTGCTTTAAATATTGATAGCCTTCCTGAAATTCAGATTCCGACTAAAACTTTAACAGAGGACTCTGTTAAAATGAAAAAAGAAATCTTAAAAGAAGATGAATAAAACTATTTAAAATCAATAAAACAAAAGAGGTTAGCATTATTAGTTAGGCTCTTTTTTTTGATAAAGTTTATGTTTTCTATAGTTTTAAATTGAATTAATTCTAATGCTTTAAAATGGTCGTAGGAGAAGGTTATAGAGCTATATTTCATGCGGAAGCGGAAGAAAACCAAAAAGAACTTAATACGCTTTTTGCTAAATTAGAGAAAGATCATTCCAGTAGAAAATCTATTGATGCTATTTTTAAGATTACACGTACACTCAAGGGAAATGCATTAGGAATGGGTTTTAAGCCTATTGGAGTAATTGCACATGCATTAGAAGATGTTTTTGCTCAAATCAGATTAGGCAATTTAGTCATAGATGAAAATATTTTTAGAGAACTAAAACAAGGTTTGGTTGTTTTATCAGCTTTAATTGATGGATTGAAAACTGGCGAAAAAATTAAGTATTTTGGTGCTAAAGCTAAATTAAATGTTCTTCTTAACCTTGATGAAGAAAAAAGGGGCTGATGGCAAGATTATAAATAAGCGTTGAAAAGAAATGTTGTCTTTTTAAATATCTTTATAATCACTTCTAATTAACAATGTTGCGTAAAGTATGCTAGATCCCTTCAAATTCTATTTTTATCCAATAAACCGGGTGTGAGGTATTTCGTTTTTGATGGCCTTTCTTAGAAAGAATTGAATGCTTCCATTAACGATAATAACCTTGATGTTTTTTCCTTGACAAATTTCTAGAGCATTAATTTTAGACTCCATACCACCGGAGCCCAGATTACTTTCAGTGTCTTGGATATAAGTTTTTACCTCTTCAATACTTTTAACGTTTTCAATTAGTTTAGCATCCGGATTTATGTTTGGATTTCCAGTGAAAATTCCATCAATGTCAGAAGCGATAACTAATTTTTTAGCATTCATCAAAACTGCAACCATTGCAGATAGTTTGTCATTATCCCCAAGAATAATTTCTTCAACTGCAACGGTATCGTTCTCATTTATAATTGGAATATAGTCGTTGTTTAAAAGGACTGTAATTGTTTTTTTAGTATTCTCACGTGATTCTTCACCTTGGAGATCAAAGTGTGTTAAAAGGCACTGAGCAACTTGCAATCCATGATCTGCAAAAATTTCCATGTAAATTTGCATTAACTTAGGCTGTCCTATAGCCGATAAGGCTGATTTAAGGCCTAAGGGTCTTTCAGGAGCTTTAAGCGTAACGAATTGTTTCGCAACTGCAATAGCACCTGATGAAACAAGAATTACATTATAATCCTTTTTTAAATCAAGGATTTGCATCGAAATATCTTCAATTTTTCCTCTAGAAATATTATTGGTTCCACCAGTTAAAGTAGAGGTGCCAATTTTTAATACAATGATCGGTTTCATATGTTTTTTTTAACCTCTAATTTGTCCGTTCCCTTTAATAAACCACTTGTTAGTTACCAATTGCCCAGTTCCTACAGGACCTCTGAAGTGAAGCTTTTGCGTACTAATGGCTATTTCAGCACCAAAACCTAATTGCCCCCCATCTGTAAATCTTGATGAAGCATTTTGATATACAGCAGCACAATCTACTCTATTTTGAAAGTCTTCAGATGTAGAGTCGTTTGAAGCTATAATTACCGCTGAATGTCCACCCGAGTATTTATTAATTGTTTCGATAGCATCCTCAATATCGTTGGTTTCTGAAATTAATATTTTTGGGGATAAAAACTCCTCGGCATAAATATTATCGGTCATTTTAGTCACTCCACCGAAATTTTCCAGTTGCGCACCGTCTGTAATAACCTCAATATTAATTTTCATCAATTCCTTAATTAGAATTTCAGCTTTCTCTTTAAAATTAGGAAGGTTTACGTTTATAATAACTTTATCAATTGCGTTACAAACACTTAATCTACTTTTACCATTTAGAATTACATCAATAGCCATGTCAAAATCGCATTTGTCATGAATATAAACAAAGTTATTTCCTCTCCCGCTAATTAATAAAGGAACCGCAGTGTTTGTTCTTATATAATTGATTAAACCTTCACCACCTCTAGGTATAATTAAATCAAGATTGTGCGTATTTTCTTTTAATAAACGCTGTGTTTCTTCTCTGTTAATATCAAGGTAAGTCACAAAGTCCTTTGGAATACCGTTTTTAGTTAAGGCTTGATGCCAAAGGTTCACTAAGAATATATTTGAGTTTTTGGACTCTTTACCTCCTTTAAGTAATATCTTATTCCCTCCTTTAAAAGCTGTTATTGCTGCTTCAATAGTAACATCAGGTCGAGATTCATAAATGATTAAGATATTTCCAAAAGGAACAACTTTGTTTTGCACAAGCATTCCATTAGGGTGGTTGTACTCATGCAATATATTACCTTGAGGATCTTCGTGGGTAATAACATCTTCAACAGCAGCAATCATACCGTCTACTTTTTTAGCATCAACTTTAAGTCTGTCTATCAGAGTAGGGTCGATATTACCCGTACCGTCAATATCAATTTTATTTTGAGCAATTATTTCTTCTTTGTTTTGCTCAATTAATAAGGCTAAATCCTTTAATGCTTTATTTTTTGTTTCAGTTGTAAATATCATATCTCTAAATTTCTTTTGCTATGTTATGAATTACCAAGCTCTACAGCCCTTTTGTATGCTGCAATCGCACCTTCTTTAATAGAATCTTTTACATTGTTTTTTTCGAAAGAATTGATCGCCTCTATAGTCGTTCCTCCTTTTGAACAAACTTTATCAATCCATTCACTTGTGCTTAAATTATTCTTCCTAAATAAATCTACAGCGCCATCAAAAGTTTGGGTAACCATTTGTTTAGCTTCCTTTTCAGAGAAACCAAATTCGTTAGCTGCATTCATTAACCCTTCCATAAAGTATAAAATGTATGCTGTCCCACTTCCTGAAATACCTGTGGACTTATCAACGTCATCTTCGTTTTGTAAATGAATAGCTTCACCTGTAGAACCTAATAATTTCGCTACGGTTCTTTCTTCCTGCTTACTTACGCTATTAGAAGAAGTGAAGGTTGTCATACCTTTTCCGATCATAGCGGGAAGGTTAGGCATCGATCTCACAACCTTAGCTATGCTAAGGCCCGCTTGTATTGTTTCTATTTTAACACCAGCCATTACTGAAATAACGAGCTGATTTGGATTCATATAAGCTTTTATTTCTTCAAAAACAGCTGGAGCATGAAATGGTTTAATTGCAAGTAATATAATGTTTGATTTTTTTATACAGTCACTCGGTGATGATTCAATTAGGAATTGAGGTTCTGTATCTTTTAACCTTTTAACATTATCATCACCTTTTTCAAGAATTGAAATTTGCTCACTTAGCAAGCCTGCCTTATCAATTCCCTTAGCATAGGTAAGTCCCATATTTCCACCACCAACTACTGTAAGTTTCATGTTTTAAATTTTGTACAAATATAAATATTGTAAAGCTTCTAAGGTAGGGGAGAACAAATAAGTGTTAAAGGTTCTAATGTTAGTCTTTCATACTTTTTTCTCCCATTAAGTTTCCATATCGATGGTAATTGATTGATAATGATTGCTCTGTCAAGTAATTCAATAATTCCATTCGGCCGTTTTCAGAAGGCTTTTTTTTGTAAATGTGAATGTTTTTTGTGTGACATTCTTGTTGGAAAAACCTTGGAAGCTTGGTTATTAAACTTCTTATCACAGTATCGGGGTCAAAATCAGTAAATATTTGATTAAAATTTTCCAGTTTATTTATTTTATGACTAGTTACTTTTAAGTCCGCTGAAGTTGTAACTATTTCGAATTTACATTTGAGTACTTTACACGCTTCAACAATCATTTTTAAGTTAAGTTCTGTGGAGTCTTTGTCTATCAAAATAAAAACTTTCTTAGGTTTAAGATATCTTAAAATGTTGTGTTGGCCTCTAATTTTTGTGCTGTCAACTTCTTTTTTAAAATAAGTGTGAAATGCGTTTTGGTATTCCTGTTTGATGGTAGAGTTTGATTTTGGTATTAAACGAAGAAATTGTCTAACATAATTGGGGCCACCAGCTTTCATTCCAAAACCATAAGAGGAAGCTTTAATACCTCCAAATGGTTGTCTTTTAACTATTGCGCCAGTTGTACTTCGGTTAGCATACAAGTTTCCTACTTTAATTTGACTTTTCCAGTACCGTACTTCTTCTCTAGCTAACGATTCAATACCACTAGTTAAACCAAAAGGACTGTCGTTTACAAATTTAATTGCCTCACCCAAACCACTTGCCTTCATTACACACAATATAGGACCGAATAATTCATTTTGATATTCATAGCTGTTTTGTGTGATTCCCCATTTTATTCCTGGAGAGAGGATGAAATCTCCAGTTTGAACAGGTTTTAACAACCATTCTTCATCTTTCGTAATTTTTAAAACATGTTTTATTTTATCGTTAATTGGAACTGCCATAGGTCCAATTTTTGTTTTGTTATCCCAAGGTTTCCCTAAAAATCTGCTTTGAGTAGCGTCTTTTAATAAAGCCCTGAATCCTTTGTTTTCATAAACCTCTTTTTCTAGTATTAAAACTGAGGTTGCAGAACATTTTTGACCTGTATTACCAAAAGCAGAATCAACAACATTACTTATGGCTTGTTCTCTGTCGGCGAGTGCTGTAATGATAGTAGCATTTTTTCCACCTGTTTCTGCGAATAAGTTTAAGTAAGGGTTTCTTTTTAATAAAAACTGTGCTGTATCTGTTCCTCCAGTCAAAATAACAGCGTCAAATATATTCCCAAAAGAGAGATACTTATCTAATATGCTATCTGAAGTTGGTAGAAATGCAAAGGCATCTTTAGGAATCCCAGCATCCCATAAACATTGACTGATTAAGAATGCTGTAGCGGCAGCATTTTGAGATGGTTTTAAAATTACGCGTTTTCCCGCTGCTAAAGATGCTAAAACACCTCCAATTGGAATTGCTATTGGGAAATTCCATGGAGACAATACAAGGTTAATTCCCTTATTTAAATATTCAATTCCTTCTTCCTCTATTTGTAAAATAGACTCAGCGTAATAATTTGCAAAATCAATTGCCTCTGAAATTTCAACATCAACTTCGCTTGGTAGTTTACCCAATTCAGCAACTGTTATTCCAATTAAATCGCCTCTTTTTTTAGCAATTTCAACAGCGGCTTTTTTCAACAGATCACCTCTTTGTAATGCATTTTTTGAATACCAAGCCGAAGAGGCGGATATCATTGATTCAAAATCTTCTTCTGTCGCTTGTTCGTAAGTCCAACTTAACTCTCCTTCCCAGTTCTTTTGTTTGATTTTTATTCTATTTCCGTTAGTAGATTTCCCAACTACTGGAATATTGTAAAGGTCTATTTTGTTAGGGTTAGACCATTTTTCCTTAATGGCTTCTAGCCATTCTCTATTCGACTTACAAGTCCAATCCGTATCAGGCGTATTTTCGAAATCTGCATCAAAACTGCAGACTTCGCTTAATCGGTTTTGAGTTCTATTTGAATTTGTTTGTACTTGATTAATGAGTTTTAAGGATTCTAAAAAGTGTTCTTTTAGTTCCTTCCATTTTTCAGAACCAACTTTCAAATCAAAACCTTCTTTGAGAAAATTACCATCTTGCGTTCCCTCATCTAATCTCCTTACTAAATATGCAATTGCATTTAAGTAGTTTTCTTTTTGAACAATAGGGGTATATAAAATCAGGTTTGCGCCTCTTTTATTTAATTCAATAACAGTGGATTTGGCCATACCCTCTAACATTTCAAAATCTACATTAGTATGCAATTTTTGTTCTTGAACGATATGTAAGCAAAAGGATAAATCAAAAATATTATGTGAAGCAATTCCAACATTAAGACATTTGGTGGAATTTACAGTTAGTAATTCAAGTAGAATTTTTTTAAAATTCGCGTCTGTATCAACTTTGGAATTATAAGTAGCTAAAGGCCAACCGCGCATCGATGACTCTGTTTTTTCCATTTCATAATTCGCTCCCTTTACAATCCTTACTTTAACAGGAAACCCTCCGTTTTCAACTCTTTTAATAGACCATGCTTGTAAATCCTTAGCTACCTTATAAGACTCAGGTAAGTAAGCCTGCAGAACTATCCCAGCTCTTAAAAACTTAAACTCTTTTTTATTTAATGTTCGAACAAAGGTTTCGTAAGTAATGGATAAATCTTTAAACTCTTCCATGTCTAAATTGATAAACTTTGTAACACCTAACTCTTCTTTTATCTTCAAGACTTCTCGGTACAAAACGGAAAGTCTTTCAATACAATCTTGAATGACGTTATCATGTCCAATGGCTAATATTTGCGAATGTAATGTGGATAGTTTTATAGAAACATAATTAACTTTTGGTTCATTTAAAATTTCTAAATATTTATTTAATCTTTCTTTTGCTTCATTTTCTCCAATTAAAGTTTCTCCGATGGGATTTATGTTTAGTTCGATACCATGTTTTTTCCTTTTATCGATATGATTACTAAAAGAAGAACTGTCTTTAAAAAATATAACAGGGCTTGTTACTTGTTGAATTTGTTCCAACATAAGGGGAATACTAACAGAGGGTAATTTGTAGCCAATTATTCTGAAAAGTCGAACTAGGATACTTTCAGAAATATTGAAAAGTTGCTTGTGAGCATTCGTTGAATTAAATAGTCTCACGATATAGGTAGATACTCTATCAAAGTTATGACTTCTAAAAGCTACGTCCATTAAACGTATTAAAAAGTGTTTACTTTCGGGCGATTGTATGATGGTCGCCATTCTATCAGCGAACGGGTTTGAACTAGAAACCCCACTTGAAGTTTGAATAGCTTTAGCTAATTCAATCATCTCGTCAATCTGGTTTTTTTTAATTTCAGATACCATTGTCCGTAAAGTATTATGAGCTTTTATACATTTAACGACGTGTTTTTGTAAAAAGTTATCATCTCAAAAACAAGACTGTTCTAATTATTTGGGGTTGATTTAGTTTTTAAAGTAATTTCTAATGCATTTAACAATGGATAATTTAGTACCTAAACTCTCAACTTATCTAAGTAGTGTTTTGGTAAGGTAGAGACTGCTAAAAATGGAATACTTTATTTTAGGAGATAGTTTGGTACTGGGAATTACCTTGTTAAAGTATTATTTTCTTGAGGAAAAGAAGAAGTGAGAAAAAATAGTATCAACTATTTAATGCTAGGTTGTTTAGTTTTTAATTTAAGAAGCGCCCCGACTGGTTACCGGGGCGCTTTGCTTTTTAGTTGATTTCAGCAATAACAGATATTTCAACATTAACATCTTTTGGTAAACGAGCTACTTCAACACATTCTCTTGCAGGGAAATCGCTTTCGAAATAAGAACCATATACTTCATTTATTCTACCAAAGTCTTCCAAGTTTTTACAAAAAATTGAAGCCTTAACGATGTTAGCGAAATCTAAACCTGATTCATTTAAAATAGCTTTCAAGTTTTTCATTACTTGATGCGTTTCAGCTTCCACAGATTCTGTAATTAACTCCATGCTTTCAGGAATTAAAGGAATTTGTCCTGAAACAAAAAGTAAGTTTCCAGTTTTTACAGATTGGTTGTAAGGTCCAATTGCTGCTGGAGCGTTTTTTGTGTTTATTATTTTTGACATGCTTATATGAATTTTAATTGATTGAACTTCCTCGTCTTTTTCTATCGTACTTCAAGTCTTGAAGTAATCCAGCTTTTGGTCGAATTGTGAATGTGAACCAAACGTCATCTCTAAAAGGGAACCAGTTAGTGGTCATTTCCCAACAATGAAGTGCTCTTGTGAAATTTAGGTAGCCGTTTTGAGCGAAATCGTAGGTTTCCATATTGATCGGTAGATTGTACCGGAATGATAAATTATCTGATAAATCAACTTTACCTGAAAGTCCTAAAGATTGATTTGTAGTCACATCAAAAGTGGGCTTAGAATAAGTATATGTATAGTTGATATTCATTGACCATCCGAAATCTTGATCTTTCCCTTTATCTAATCCAAAAATCCATTTTACAAATTGGTTTCTGTTTAAGCTGATTGATGATTGAGCTCTAAAGCTTGTTAGTCTTCCTAACTGTCCAGCTTTCCATAGTAGGCTGTCGTAAACAAATCCATTTTCATCAATGTCGTAAGGTGAAAAGTTTCCGGATATGTTTAAATTTTTAAGAAACACTGGGGCTGTGTTTAAAGAGAAACTTAAATTACTCCATTTTAAAGAGTCTTTTAACATGTTATAAGAAGAGTTCACTCGGAAAGCATTGATGATATTAACCTTCTTATATTTTAAGCCTGTTGAGTCACTATTGTCCCTTACTTTTGATTGTAAGTTTTGATCTAAACTAAAATTAAAGCTTCTTGCTTTACTTGCATTAGGTCTGAAAATTGAAGTAGAATATTTACTGTATTCTACGTTTCTTTGCGATACAGAATCGTATTCAAGTTGATTGATATTTTGTGCTTCGATAAAAAAATCTGGACGAAAAGTTAAGTTAACAGAAGGGGTGATTGTATGTCAAAAC
>JAQXEE010000146.1 GCA_029251005.1 Flavobacteriales bacterium
AGATTTAATAAATTAGCACCTCCCCTCGAACAAAAAATATATTTTTCAAACAAGGTATAATTAAGTGAGGTTTAATTGATAAAAAAACAAATCAGTATGTTCATTTAAAAAACACAAAAAAGCCCCTATGACAAATCACAAGGGCTTATTTTTTTTTCTGTTTTTGAATCTAACCTTTTTTGTAGCTTACAGTTTTAACTGCTTCAATAATTCTTCCTTCATTTGGCAAAGTTTCTTCAACCATGTTAGCTCCGTAGCCCATAGGTACATCTCGCATTGTTACTCTTTGAATTGGAGCATCTAAATCATCAAAAGCTTCTCTTTGTACTTTGTATGCAATCTCTGTTGAAATTGAAGCTAAAGGCCATGCCTCCTCAACAATTACTAATCTATTTGTTTTCTTAACCGATTCTATTACTGTTGCATAATCAATAGGACGTACAGTTCTTAAATCAACAATTTCCACTTCAATTCCTTCAGCAGCTAAAGCTTCAGCGGCCTTTGCTACTCTGTGGTAAATCTTTCCAAACGTAACGATTGTTACATCATCACCCTTTCTTTTAATATCCGCTACACCCAAAGGAATGATGTACTCTCCCTCTGGAACCTCAGCTTTGTCTCCATACATTTGCTCACTTTCCATAAAAATCACAGGATCGTTGTCACGAATTGCAGCTTTTAACAAACCCTTTGCATCAGCAGGTGTAGACGGGACAACTACTTTTAAACCGGGTGTATTTGCATACCAGTTTTCAAAAGCTTGTGAATGCTGTGCTCCTAATTGACCAGCGGAAGCAGTTGGTCCTCTAAAAACGATTGGCATGTTAAACTGTCCACCGCTCATTAAATTAACCTTAGCGGCTCCGTTGATAATTTGATCAATGGCTACTAAAGAGAAGTTAAAGGTCATAAACTCAACAATTGGTCTTAAACCATTCATTGCAGCTCCAATAGCAATACCCGTAAATCCATTTTCAGCAATCGGCGTATCAATAACACGCTTATCACCAAATTCATCTAGCATACCTTGAGTTACCTTATAGGCACCATTATATTCAGCAACTTCTTCACCCATAATGAAAATATCCTCATCATTTCTCATCTCTTCAACCATTGCCTCTCTAAGTGCCTCTCTGAACTGTATTACTCTCATAATCGTTTTTTTCGAAACCCAAATTTAATAATTAATATGATTTTATCGACATTTTTCTACCTTTAAATCACTTCAAAAAAATACAACGTTCAAAAGCAATTAATTCGGTTGCCATGAAGCGAAGGAATCACAAAACCTTTTAAGGGAGTTTCCCGTATTGTGGGTGATGAAAATACTTTAAACGAATGATTATGAAAATTTTAGTTTGTATAAGTAGTGTTCCAGATACTACTACCAAAATATCTTTTACCAATAACAGCACTGAATTTGACAAAAGCGGAGTTCAGTTTGTAATAAACCCAAATGATGAATTTGGATTGACAAAAGCTTTACAACTTAAAGAGGCTAATCCAGGCTCTACAGTTTCGGTTATTCATGTAGGGTCTGCTACAAGCGATCCAATCATTAGAAAAGCATTAGCAATTGGAGCAGATGATGCGATACGAATTAACACAGAGGCGGTTGACGCTTTACAAGTTGCAAATGAAATTTCGGTTTATGTAAAAGCAAATCCTTTCGATCTAATTATAACAGGGAAAGAGTCTATCGATCATAACGGAGCAATTGTTCCCCATGCATTGGCGGAAATTTTAGGAATCCCATCTGTTTCGCCATGCATTGGATTAGAAATTGATGGAACTCTAGCAAAACTTACAGGTATTGTTGACGGTGGAAAAGAAGAATTTTCGGCATCGCTCCCTGTTGTTGTTGGAGGACAAAAAGGAATTGTTGAAGAAAGGGATCTAAGAATTCCCAACATGAGAGGGATTATGCAAGCGCGTTCTAAACCACTCAATATAGTGACCGCTAGCGGAAGCGCTTCCTCTCAAAAAATAGCCAATTTTGATGCGCCTACTCCAAAAGCAGCTTGTAAAATGGTTGATGCCAATAATATGGAAGAGTTGGTTAATCTACTTCAAAACGAAGCAAAAGTAATCTAGTCATTTTTAATACATGCATCAGCATCATTAAAATTAACAATTAAAATTTAAAAGACATGTCCATAGTTATATATATTGAACATACCGAAGGTACTGTGAAAAAAAATGCTCTTGAAGCCGCATCTTACGCAGTAAAATACGCTGAAAAAACGGGCGATACAGCTATTGGAATTGCCATTGGGAAGGTAAGCGAAGATGAAATCAAAAAAGTAGGAACTGTTGGGCTCTCTAAAGTTATAAAAGTTGATGGTCACGATTATTTAAACCATCAAAAAGTTGCCGCAATTTTAGCCGAAGTTGCAAATACTCTTGGAGCAAATACGGTCATTTTTGCAGGATCCTCAGAAGGTAAAGCAACCGGTCCAAGATTAGCAATAAAGTTAAGTTCAAGTGTTATTTCGGAAGTAGTTGGGACACCTTCCTCTACTGCCCCAATTACTGTGAAAAAGAAATGTTTCTCGGGTAAAGGATTGGCGAATGTTGAATTATCAAGTGACAAAAACGTAATAATTATTTCTACCAATGGGTTTGGCGTTCACGAAAAAACAGTTGATTGTGTGATTGAAAACACATCATCTACAGCATCCGATGACTCTATTAAACATTTATCCTTTGATCGAAACACAGAAGGCGTTTCCTTACCCGATGCAGAGTTAGTTGTTTCAGCAGGAAGAGGTTTAAAAGGAGCTGAGAATTGGGGAATGATTGATGAATTAGCGGCAAGTTTGGAAGCCGCAACAGCTTGTTCAAAACCAGTCTCTGATATAGGTTGGAGACCCCACCACGAACATGTAGGTCAAACTGGAATTGCAATTTCACCAAACTTATACATTGCAATTGGTATCTCTGGTGCAATTCAGCATTTAGCAGGAGTTAGTTCTTCAAAAACAATTGTAGTAATCAATACCGATTCTGAAGCGCCTTTCTTTAAGGCTGCCGATTACGGAATTGTTGGAGATGCATTTGATGTAGTCCCAAAACTTACAGCAGCAATTAATGCCGCTAAATAATAAAATTCAAACCCCCAACCTCAATGAAAATTGAAGTTGGGGGTTTTTGTTTCATTTAAATAACAATACACACTGTAAGAATTAGATTCAAAGAGAAGGAATTCTCTGATGTTTTTTGTATTTTCGCAGTTCTCAAAATCGGAGGAAATGAATAAAATAGGGTTAGAAATTATTGGTCTCTCTTATAGTCAAACGCAATCTGGAGCATATGCTTTGGTGCTTGGTGAAAAAGTAGGAAACCGAAGACTTCCTATTATCATTGGTGGATTCGAAGCTCAAGCTATTGCTATAGAGTTAGAAAACATGACTCCTAGCCGCCCTCTAACACATGATCTTTTTAAAACATTCGCAACTACTTTCGATATAAATATTAAAGAAGTTTTAATTTACAATTTGGTTGAAGGTATTTTCTTTGCAAAATTAATTTGTATTAAGGACGGTAAAGAAGTTGAAATAGATGCGCGTACTTCTGATGCTATCGCTTTAGCTGTTCGATTTAATTGTCCTGTGTTTACTTTTGAATTTATTCTTTCATCTGCAGGAATCATCTTGGATGAAGAATCTGATTCTTTAGAATTCGAGACAGATAACACTTCTGGCGAGAGTCAAGTTGAAATGAGTAACGATAATGCAAACGACTTAACTAAAAAATCAGTTGCCGACTTAGATAAGATTCTAAACGAAGCATTGCAAAAAGAAGATTACGAAAGAGCATCTATTATTAGAGACGAAATGAATAAAAGACAATCTAACTAAGCTTCTTTTTTATCAGTTATTTTTTTAATTTCATTCGATAAATAAATACTCTCGATATAAATAATTTGGTTTTCTACACTACTTTTATTTACTTTTCCCTTAAGACAAATACTAATAACACTCTATAATCTGATTCTCAAATTATTTAAAAGGTTAACCACTCATTTTTCTTTTTGTAAGGAATTTGAACTCCAAATTCTTATTAAGTAATCAACAAAGAAACTGTTTTTGGTTTAAGATATAGGGACAATAGCAAATCAGACCATTTTGTCGTACCTAAAATAAATACTAATTCCGTTTGGGCATGCGAGAATGCTTTATTACTTTTTTATTAAACCGCATAAGTAATAATGATATTCATCTATTGTTTTCAGCAACTGGATGTTTAAAGCACTTTACCCTTGTGGTTTACAATAATTGCCACTTCTATGAATTGTTAAAAGATTACACT
>JAQXEE010000159.1 GCA_029251005.1 Flavobacteriales bacterium
CTTGAGAAATCCAACGCAGGGTGTCCATTAATCCCATCCGTTTTGTAGGTAGGTCCAGCGCTTGAAACCTCATTCGCTGTGAAAGATGAAGTCCCTTGGCTAACCCATGATGTAACTCTTTCATCATTTGTGGTGGTGTTTGTTCCCGCATCTGCTTTTAACCACAGTAGTACATTATTGGCAACCCCTCCTGGACCTGGTTGTTTAGTTCCTAAGGTGAAGTATTGTCCATCGGTAAAATCGATATCATCAAATGTTACTTTCGTACCTGATAGACTAGATGCTGCTATTTCAGAGGCTCCTGAAGTAAAATCACCATCCGCATCCGTAATTAAATAGAAGTCAGCTGCCGCATCCCCGCCCAAATAATCATGGTCTGAGAGGTCAAATTCAACATGCACATTCTCAACAGTTCCCGTCATTTCAACAACCCATTCCTTTTTAAGTCTACCGGAATACCCAGCTGGAAGATCATCGTAGGCATTTGATGTTGAATTGTTGTTCCCCCAAAGAAGGTAGGTTCCATCGGTTAGAGTTGTGCTGTTAGCATCATTATCCGCTGCAATAGCTTCAGTACTCATAGTAACAATAGCATCTGAGTTTATAGATTTGGATTGTTTTTGCAATAAGGTACCATTATCATCACGTCCAATCCCTGCAACATCATAATGGTAGGCACTGTAAGTGGAATTATCCCAAACAACAGTTCCTGCAGAATTATAATAATCCGAAGAGGCTAAAGTAATTCCATATTTAATGGCCAGGTAGGATTGAATTTGATCCTCCTCTAATGCACTTGGTATCCCATCTAAAATGATGATTTCAGCAATGTCTCCATTGTAATCCCCAGCGCCATCCGGACCCGACCCAATGACCAGATCATTGGTTCCACCAGAAACGGTACTTGTTCCTGTCGTATTGTCATACATGGTGTTGTCTCTCATTAAATACTTAAAGTTTCCACCAGGTGTAGAGGCACTTTCCGCTGCCCCACCTACCCATAAATGCGGTTGGTCTACAGTTCCTCCCCATGGATGCTTAATTCTACCAGTGGTTTCCAAGTTATCCCCTTCATAATAATAGGTGTCGTTATTACTCCAAAACAGCATACCGTATAAATCAGAAGAAAGTAACTGTTGCGAGATTACGTTGTGTTCAGCTCCTGTAGCAGCACGAGTACATACAACATAAGTAAACATATTATCCCTTGTTGTATTTCCATAAATTCCATTGGTAACCGTAAAATCTTCGTTTGAACCTGTAAAGCGTAAAACTGGATTGAAGTTGATTCCATTTTCCCAATAATCGGCTCCAGTTGTAGTTTGGTTAGCTACAAATCCATGGCTACTCTGGTCAGTCCACGATGCATTGGAAGCATCATCCGTAGTGGTAGCTGTACCCGCATCGGCTTTCCACCATGCCTGCAGGTGAGTTCCAACTCCTCCAGGAGCAGATTGTTTCGTACCTAAAGTGAAGTAATATCCATCTGTAAAGTTGATATCGTTAAACGTGATTTTATTATTTCCTGTTAATGTGGATGCCGCAGTCTCTGAAGCGCCAGATGTGAAATCACCATCGGAATCTATTAATAAATAGTAATCCCCAGCGCCATCTCCAGCTAAATTATGCAGTTCACCTAAATCAAATTCTACATGAACATTGGAAACAGTTCCCGTCATTTCCACCACCCATTCTTTTTCCAGTCTTCCTGTATAACCCGAAGGCATGTCAGTTTCGGCAGAAGCACTCGCGTTATTGTTTCCCCACATTAAAAATTCACCATCGTCTAGTGATGTAGTATTGGCATCATTGTCAGCTGCAATGGCCTGTGTAGACATCGTTACAATAGCATCATAATTAACGGATTTTGATTGTTTTTGATGTAACCCTGAAAGATCATCCCGACCAATACCAGCAACCCCATTTTGGAAGGTAGCATTGCCAGCCCAAATAGTAGTCCCGTCAGCACTCAAATAAGAAAAAGTTGAAGCCGTTGTCCCCATCGTTATACCGTACTTTAAAGCTAAGTAGGATTGAATTTTGTCCTCATCTGTTGCCGAACTAACGCCTTCATAAATAATTAATTCCGAGATATTTCCGTCAAAATCATCATTTCCAGCATTGTTTGCACCAATATAAAAATCTCCACCATTTCCCTCAGCGTTACTTGTACCGTTATTTGCCAAAATCAGGTTGTCATTTCTTGTGATATATTTGTTAGTTCCTTGTGGTGTACTTGTGTTTGAAGCAGCTACAGCTGTCCATAAATAGGGTTGACTACTAACTCCTCCCCAATCATCAAATACTGAACTGTATGAGGAACCAGCTCTTCCTTTACCGTACCATATATCTCCATCAGCCTCTCGTTGAAACTTCCAATAAGAATTATTGTTACCATTGACTGCATCATTACAAGATTCATGGAAAACAGACATTTTAGAATTCGCATCATCAAACGTACCAACATAATAAACAAAAGCATCGTCAATGTTAATGCCATCACCAATAATACCATCTGAAATGGTATAGTAGTCATTATTACCGTCAAAAGTTATGGTAGGGTTAAAATTAATCCCATTTTCATAGTATTTACCTCCCGCAGAATAACCTGAGGCAGAATAAGCATTGGTAGATTGATCGGTCCATGTAGACATACTTACCGCATCAGTTGTTGTGCTTGTTCCTGCGTCGGCTTTTAACCACAGTTTTAAATTAGAAGCAACCCCTCCCGGAGGATTTAAAACAGTAGCAGTAACGGCAGTTCGAGCAGCAGATGTACATCCTCCATCATTGGCTTCAGCGTAGTAAATTGTTGTTGTTGATATACTTGGTGTCGTCCAGTTAACGCCTGAGGAACTATTTCCAATAGAAGAACCTCCCGACGAAGCTGCATACC
>JAQXEE010000002.1 GCA_029251005.1 Flavobacteriales bacterium
TATCTACATCGTTTGTAATCATCGTTATTTGATCTGTATTAACCAATTCGACGCTAATGTAGATCTTGTTTAAAAATGATTAAGAGCTTAAGCTTTTGTATTTTTAGTTGTTATTTTTATTTTAAACAATGCGTTGTATTTAATCTTGGAACTAAGCATGAACTTGTTCAATTTTAAAAATTAATTACAGCGAAATTCTGAGTTTACACTTGGAACATTTAACTCTTTTATTCGTAAAAAAAATAATGAAAAAATTGTCTCTTATTTTTCTCTTAACAATTAACCTTAACATATATAGCCAAGGATACGATTTTAAAAAAAAAATATTCGGGTATTCTCTTGATCAAATAACGATGATTACAAACGATGTAGATAGTAGTTTTTACATTGAAGATTTAATCACTAAAATATTTTATCCTGATTCAACAGTTACAGATTTAGAAATAGCTTTAGGATACTATGGTTTTGTATTACAACCCGATTACAAGCCGGATAGATATATTGGACTAGAACTAGAGGTGATGCAATTAAATGACAATCAACAATATAAAAGCGCTGCAAAATTTGCAGATTCCCTAGTCACCAACAATCCCACAGGCTTAATGGGTTTAGTTGAATATTCCTATGCCCTACACAGGTTACAAGACACTGTAATGTCTGCTAGATACAGAAAATGTTATGAACGGCTTTGTGATGTTATTTTCAAATCAGGAGATGGGAAGTCAATGGAAACAGCTTACATAATTACCGGGTTAAAAGATATCGAAGTATTAACTCAGTTTAAAAGAATGACCATCACTAAAAGAAAAACTAAATCAAAAAAGAAACAAACTTTTGAAGTCGTAAGTGTTTTTCAAAGCGGAAAATTAAAGACATTGTATTTCGACACTTCTTTAATCACCGAATTTCGATAATTAATTATGACAAATAATTTAACTATACTTCTATTATTAATTAGCTCTCTACTCAAAGCTCAAAGAGATGTAAAAGTGTTCAAAGAAGATTTTGACGGAGACGGAAATATAGAAGAGCTTGTTGTTAATTCATATTTAGGAGAAGTCGATTTTGCTTTGCTAACTTATGATGATGGATTAAAAAAATGTACGCTAAACATAAGACCTCAAAAAAAACATCCTTCATTAATTAATACAGTTCCACTTTGTAATGATTTATTACTTCCAAAATACAAGCGAATCACCCAATTTGTAGATTCTATAATTTTCAATTCACCAGCCAGTAAGTCACTCGACCCAACATTAGGTTGGGTTTTAGATGTTTATTCAAGTAAAAAAAAATTAAAAAACCATCCTTATTTTACTTCCTATGCTAGATTTAAACCGAAAATTAAAAAAACACACTATGAATCTCCCACTCCACATCGTTTACTGGTGAAGGGGAAATTAGTAAAAAAAATAAATAAAATGCATGAAAAATGCGACACAACAACCAAGAGTTGGATCACTTTTGATGCAAATAAATTAACGAAAGCTCGACAAATTACAGAGTTTAATTTAGAACCAGTATGGCCTCAATTTATAGATAGTATAAGCTCTATGAGCATCAACAAAACAGGTCACTCAGTTTATTTAGAGAAAGACACTGCTCATCAAATAATTTTTGTTAGCGACGGTGTATTATTTCAAAATCTACAAAAATTAGAATGGGAATCTATTCAAGAAGTACAACCTTATAAAAATTACTTCTTAATTCTTACCCATCCTTACCCCGCAATAGAGAATAAGCTTTTCTTAGTAGATTACAAGAAAGGATATGTGTTTGAATTTAGAAATGATGTTTTAATGGACTTTGAGAACTATTATTACAATATAGAGTCCTTTGAAATAATGGAAGATGAACTATTCCTATTTATCCGTGAATCACCTCAATTTAATGAGATAAAAGAAAAATCCATCCCCTTCATATTGATAAAAGAAAGCATTAAAACTGTTGATGAAAAACAAGTTACTGAAGCCGGAACTAAAAACTAAACAACCATTTCTTTAATCGTTAGAAAACAAAAATCCCCCGCCAATGGCGAGGGATTTTATATTTAAACTCTATATTCTAGAATTATTTCACTTCTTCGAAGTCTACATCAGTTACTTCTTCGTTTGCATCAGCTTGATCACCTGCTTCAGGAGCAGCACCACCAGCTTGTTGATCTTGAGCGTAAGCTGCCTGAACATCTTCTTGAATTGCTTGTAAAGCATTGTTCACACTTTCAGTAGCAGCATCGATTTGAGGAACGTCTTGAGCAGCATGTGCTTTTTTCAATTCTTCAACAGCAGCAGTTACAGGCTCTAATTTAGCAGCATCAACTTTGTCTTTAATTTCTTCTAATTGCTTTTCAACTTGGAAAATTAAGCTATCAGCTGCATTTACCTTATCTACTAGATCCTTAGCAATTTTATCAGACTCAGCATGCTCATCAGCCTCTCTCTTCATTTTTTCGATATCCTCGTCAGATAACCCAGATGAAGCTTCAATTCTAATCGCTTGCTCTTTTCCTGTTTTTAATTCTTTAGCGGAAACATTTAAGATACCATTTGCATCTACATCAAAAGTAACTTCAATTTGAGGTTCACCTCTTCTCATTGGAGGAATACCATCTAAATGGAATCGACCTAAAGATTTGTTATCCTTCGCCATTGGTCTTTGACCTTGAACGATATTAATTTCAACAGATGGTTGATTATCAGCAGCAGTAGAATATGTTTCCTTTTTGTTTGTAGGAATAGTTGTGTTTGCTTCAATCATGTGAGTTGCAACACCTCCCATAGTTTCAATTCCTAATGATAAAGGAATTACATCTAACAATAATACATCCTTAACATCTCCACTTAAAACACCACCTTGAATAGCTGCTCCAATTGCAACAACCTCATCAGGATTAACTCCTTTAGATGCTTCTTTTTTGAAAAAAGCTTTTACGGCATCCTGAATTGCAGGAATACGAGTAGATCCACCAACTAAAATAACTTCATCAATTTCACTAATGTCCATTCCAGCATTCTTAAGCGCTGATTTACACGGTTCAATAGTTCTTTTAATTAAGCTGTCTGCCAATTGCTCAAATTTCGCTCTAGTTAAAGATCTAACTAAGTGCTTAGGAATACCATCAACTGGCATAATATAAGGTAAGTTAATCTCAGTTGAAGTAGACGATGATAATTCAATCTTCGCTTTCTCAGCAGCTTCTTTTAATCTTTGAAGTGCCATTGGATCTTTTTTCAAGTCGATGTTTTCATCATTCTTAAATTCTTGAGCCAACCAGTCAATAAGGACTTGATCAAAATCATCTCCACCTAAGTGAGTGTCTCCATCAGTAGCTTTCACTTCAAATACACCATCTCCTAATTCAAGAACAGATACATCATGAGTACCACCTCCACAATCAAAAACAACAATATTTAAATCCTCACCTTTCTTGTCCATACCATAAGCTAAAGCAGCTGCAGTAGGTTCGTTAATGATTCTTCTTACTGTCAAACCTGCAATTTCACCAGCTTCTTTAGTAGCTTGTCTTTGCGAATCGTTAAAGTATGCTGGTACAGTAATAACTGCCTCAGTAATATCAGTTCCTAAGAAATCTTTAGCAGTAGACTTCATTTTTTGAAGAATCATTGCTGAAAGCTCTTGAGGAGTGTAATTTCTGTCCTCAATTTTCACTCTTGGTGTATTATTATCACCTTTGATTACCTCGTAAGGTACTCTGTCGATATCCTGAGCAACTTGATCATAACTAGATCCCATAAAACGCTTAATGGAAGCGATTGTTTTTGTTGGGTTAGTAATAGCCTGACGCTTTGCAGGATCTCCAATTTTTCTTTCTCCGTCACCTGTAAATGCAACAATCGAAGGAGTTGTTCTTTTTCCTTCACTGTTCGAAATTACAACTGGCTCCGAACCTTCCATAACTGCAACACACGAATTCGTTGTTCCTAAGTCAATTCCAATAATCTTACTCATCGTACTTAATTTATATTATTAACTAATAAATTCCTATTTGAAATCTCTTTGTTCAATCTGCGTGCCATTAGGATATTTTCATTTTCTGGTGTCTGATTGGCACTTTCCTAAACTATTTTTTTATCAACTGTCAGTAATTATGACAATATTTCCGAAAGCTTGACAACTATTAAGGTATTCCATATGGCACTAATCAAAAGAACAACATTACTTCCAATATTGTTTATTAATAACAAGTAAAAAAGGTACTAGGTCACTAATGAATTATTTAAATTAGTAAACATAAAACAAATGCTATGAAGTTAATATCTTGGAACGTCAACGGAATAAGAGCGGTAATGAAAAAAGAATTCATGGACTCTTTTAAATCAATGAACCCTGATGTATTATGTTTACAAGAAACAAAAGCGCAAGACGATCAGGTTTTAGAAGCTTTAAAAGAAATTGAAGGTTACCATATATATACGAACTCAGCCGAGAAAAAAGGATATTCAAGCACTGCAATTATTTCCAAAAAAAAACCCATCTCTATTAATTATGGATTAGGCATTGAAAAACATGATAACGAAGGAAGGGTTATTACAGCTGAATACGACGATTTCTATCTCGTTACAGCATACGTGCCCAACTCTCAAAACGGCTTAAAAAGATTAGATTATAGAATAGAATGGGATGTCGATATAAAAGCATACCTCCAAAAATTGGATAAAAAGAAACCTGTTGCTTTTTGTGGAGATTTGAATGTAATACACACCGAAATGGATATTAAGAACTACAAAAGCAATTACAATAAATCTCCTGGTTGTACTCAAAAGGAAATCGATGGATTAGAAGCTTTTTTAAATGATGGTTTTACAGATACCTTTAGAGCTTTACACCCTGAAGAAGTTAAGTATAGCTGGTGGAGTTACCGCTTTAATAGTCGTGAAAAAAACACAGGTTGGCGCTTGGATTATTTCTTAACAAGTGATCGAATTTTAAACAACGTTAAAACAGCTGAAATTCATAACAATATATTCGGATCAGATCATTGTCCGGTAAGTATAACACTGGCATAAATGTGACTTTACGGTATGATTAGTGTTAAGTATTTAAGAGCTGCCTTCAACCTGCCAAATTATGAAATCAACTTTACTCCTGTTAACCTTTCTTTTAGCGTTTAAAGCAAACGCAAATTACGACGTAATCATTCAAGTATATGATAATAAAGGTCAGCAGGCTAGGAATCTCCCAGTAGTGCTAATCGAAAAGGATTCCAAAAAAGCACATCGTTACTTCACCAACTCTTTTGGAAAAGTATCGATAGTACTAACACCTGGTAAATGGAGTGTGAACATCAATACAATGAAGCGGTGTCAATTCATTGAAGTTCCTGAAAAAGGAAGCGGTGCTTTAAATTTCATGATTACATATGACCCTAAACATTGGGCGAGACTGAACCGCCCAGTTGTAAATCGATCAAGCATAAACTTCCAAACATTCAATCAAAGTAAGCTTAAGAAAAAAGAAAGACCCAAAATAGGGCATTCCTTTGTTAAACTAGAACTAAAACAACTCAACAAAAAAGGATTAGCAAACTTCCCTGTCACAATTACCTGCTATAACACAAAGTCACAATTCCAATCGAAAACAAATAAAAATGGAGAAGTTTTGTTTGAAGTTCCAAACGAAAACGATTATGAAATTGATTTAGAAAGGAATGAAAGCTTCTCCTATGTTGATATTGGTAAAAGAAGTGGACTTTTCACTAAAAAGTTCACTTACCAACCACTTCAAATAAATGAAAATGAGCTTAATGACACCATTACGCAAGAAATACCAATAGCAGATAACAAGTTTGCATCTTCTGCTAGAGCCTTTTTAAAATTAAGAGTCAAGAATTACAACGATGACATGGAAGGTGAACCTGTTTATTTAAAAATGTTAAAGTCTAATAAAGTTTACAAGTCTAAAGTCAGAAAAGACGGTCAAGCTCTTTTCATGCTTCCACTACATCGTCGTTACATGATTGAAACTAACTACAAAAAAGCAATCGATGTGATTGATTATATGGATTGTAAGGTTCAAAGCATCGTTAGAAGTGAAGATATGTTCACTTTCGACTTAAACTACAAAGTAAAGTTCCCCGAACGATATTTACCTCAAAACAAAAACGACTATACTGAATTTTCATCAGAAATTTTCAAACCAAAAACGCACGATCAAGCGTTAGAATACTTTAACCTCTTTTTACAAAAACAATATCCAGAACCAACTGGGAAAGAAAGTTTTGGAGCTTATTTAAAATGGGCAACCCCAGAAATTAATGAAAACTCAAAAGAAGCCCTTTTGGAAGTTGGCTTTGTAGCAAAAGAAATATCAAGCCTTAGCGACATCCCCAAAAGAACCAAACCAATAAACATCTCCTTTGTAATTGATTTAAGTGGGTCGATGGCAGGAGAAGAAAGATTAGAAGGTGTAAAAAAAGCACTTAAAAAAATACTAAAGCAGTTTCAACCTAATGATATTGTTTCCATCACTACTTTTAACAGAAGTGCTACAGTAGTTGTTCCCGCAAATACAATGAGTAAACAAAAACTTATTTACGATATAATTGATGACCTAAGAGCAGGTGGTGGAACAAACATTTATGAAGGTTTAAAATCAGGGTATCCTCAATTGGAAAAAAATAAAATAGCCAACGCTACCAACAGGTTAGTTTTGCTAACCGATGGATACGGATCAACACCAGTTGAAAAACTCATTTCACACACTAAAACTTATCACACAAAAGGATTTGAATGCTTGGCTATTGGTGTAGGAAGTGGTTACAACGAGGCACTAATTAGTCAGTTAGCAACGGCTGGCGGAGGTTTAATGTACTTTGGGGGGAACTCAAATAAGCTGAATAATGTTTTTATAAAAGAGTTTTTTAGTACTACAGTTCCATTTGCCGAACAAGCTTCAATCGAAGTGTATTACAAAAAACAATTGGTTTGGAAACAGTTATACGGTAATACCGCTACCCTTACTCAGGGAAAAGCAAACTTATCTTTAGCAAACCTTTACCCAGGAGTTAATAAACTAATGCTAATCAAGTTTGACTTAAACAATCCAACCAAAGAAATCGAAAAGTCCCCTGTCAGGGTAATCATGAAATATAAAGACTTACAAAGCGGAAAATCCCAAATTGTAAAAAAAGAGGAGCGACTAAAATGGAAACCTTCGGACGGCTCTAGTGATTACCTAGTAGAAATGAATAAAAAAAGAATTCAGGCTGTTGCCACAATGAATCAGGCGCTAAAAGTAATGGCTCAACAACATTCTTCAGGAAATAGCAAAGCAGCCCATCAAACACTTATTTTCACCAGGAATCAAATCAAAAAAATATTTCCGAATGCAGTTGAAAAAGATATTTATTCAATGCTAGCGGTAATGGATGATTATGTTAAGACATTTGAACTCTTTTTTAACAAAAAAAACGCTGAATAAAATTAATTTCAAAACTTCAGGATGAACCATTAGTTCACCCCGAGGTTTTAAGCTCAAAGAAAGGAAAAAAACTTAATTATAGCTGCTACTTAGGTGGTTTTGTTACCTCTGCATTTAAACCTACCTTTGAGACATGAGCAAGAACCTCGAAATCGTCCAAAATCTATACAACTATATCGAAGCCAAAGAATTTGAAAATATCCGTCCATTATTCCACAAAAACATAAAGTGGAATCAAATGAAAGGATTAATCAATGGCGGAAATTATGTAGGAGCTGATGAAGTTTTTCAATACGTTTTTACTGAGTTTGAAAATGAATGGGCTGATTGGAAAACTGAGGTTAAAGAATTTTTGGAGGTTGGTGACGATGTTATTACTGTAGGATCTTACTCCGGAACATTTAAAAAGTCGGGTAAAAAGATGGAAGCTGAGTTTATGCACAGATATACGCTAAATGCCGGAGCAGTTACGATATTCCAACAATACACCGATACTGGTTTGTTCGCAAAAGCAATGAAAGGTGCTAAAACACAAGCTCAATTAAACAACCCTCTTCACGGAATTAGCTTAAAAGAGATATTAGAGTATTTACTTGCAGAGTATGACTGGGATGGTTTAGCAAGACGTGTTAATATTAATTGCTTTAAAAGTAACCAGACAATTAATTCTAGTTTGAATTTTTTAAGAAAGTATGATTGGGCAAGGGAGGAAGTTGAATTCCTTTACATCAAATCAATCAAAAACTAGTTTCATTTTACTCACCAGATATCATTATGGAATTACATCCAAGAAACAAGCATAAAGGAACTTACGATTTTATTGAGTTAACATTTAGGTTACCTGAATTAAAACAATACGTTCGCCCTAACAAATACGGGAACGATTCGATTGATTTTTCAGATGCAAACGCTGTTAAAACTTTAAATAAAGCCTTATTAAAATCGTATTACAAAATTGATTTTTGGGATATTCCAGATGGTTTTTTAGTTCCACCAATTCCAGGGAGAGGTGACTATATTCACAACATTGCCGATTTACTAAAAGAAAGAACTGGTGAAGAAGTTAAAGTTTTAGATATCGGAACAGGCTCTAGTTTAATTTACCCAATTATCGGAAACAGAGAATACGGTTGGTCATTCATCGCTACTGAAATTGATGAGGAATCAATGGCTTCTGCTCAGCAAATTATAGACAAAAATAAAAAGCTTAAAAACATAGAAGTTCGTCATCAAAAAAATCCAAGAGATATCTTTTTAGGAGCTTTGAAATCGAATGAATTTGTAGATGTAACGATCTGTAACCCTCCATTCCACGCAAGTATTGAAGAAGCGCGAAAAGGAACGCTAAGAAAACTACGTAACCTGAATAAGGGGAAAACATTTAGAAAAGCAGAATTGAACTTTGGAGGGAAAGGAAATGAACTTTGGACTGAAGGTGGTGAAAAGCAATTCATTTTCAACATGATTCGTCAAAGTATTCGATTTGCAGAAAACGTAGGTTGGTTTACAGTTTTGGTTTCAAAAGAATCAATTGTACCTGCCATTATTTCCAGCCTAAAAGCCAATGGTGCCAAATCAAAAATCATAGAAATGGGACAAGGAAATAAGAAAAGTAGAATCATTTGCTGGAGGTTTAGTAAGAAAGTTAATTAATGGCAAATATTGAAATAGAAACGGCTTGGGAAAATGGACTTAATTCAGAGGCTCCGTTATTCCCTGCTTGGTTTTGTTTTAAAAGCCCTTATGAATTGTACAATTTTTCACTTTGTACATCTGTAGATCTTATTTTAAATGGATCAAAAGACCTAATGCAACTACCCGATCCGTCGGAAAGAATCATTGATTCCAATGGAGATCTTTTCAAATTAGTCCAATCTAATAATATTATTACGCCAAAAAAAGAAGGGAAAATTACTTTTGACATGTTTAAAGAAATTATACAATCGGTAGATCCTGAAGAACTCAATACTTTTGTACCGCTTGATCAAATTGAAGACTTTATTAAAATAAACAAAATCGCTTAAAAGTCTTGTATACCGTTTTTTAGATTAAGTAAACCTGAAGGATAACCAGCTCCCTTTAAAAGGTCTATAGCTGCTAAACTTCTAATTCCCATTTTGCAATAAACAACCAATTTCTTATCTACAGGGATTTCATTAACCCTCATCAACAACTCGTCTAAAGGAATATGCAAACCACCTATGTTAAATTGCTCTCTTTCCAAGTAGGTCCGAACATCGAGTAAACTAAACTCGCTTAAATATTCGCGAACGATTGCTGCCGTTACTTCTCCTTTTAATAATTTAATTTGAGCATCATCTAATGATGAATTCCTTTTTCCTTCTGTAGATAAACTCATAATTATACTAGTTCTAATTCTATGTGCACAAAATTAAGTAATCCATCTTCAGTTTTAACGCTCTAAAAAATTAAAACAATAAAAAAAGCCAAGTAAAACATGTTCACTTGGCCTTTAAAAAAATAAATATTTCTAGAATTTAATCGTAACTCCAGTCAGAACATTTGTTCCAGCTTGAGGGTACAACCAATTTTCACTAATTCTATCCCCCGAAATGAATCCCCATGTATAACCGTTACTGCTATACATTTCGTTAAATACATTATTAACTAATAAGTTAAACTGTACTTCTTTTAAATTCATAAATGAAGTATTGTAACTAACGACAACATCACTTACTGTATAAGATGCTAAATCTCTGTCATCACTTTGGGTATTATCCAAATATTGCTTCCCTACAAACTTTGTTTGCAAGCCTAATTCTAATCCTTTTACAGGTTTAAAAGAAAGTAAACTTCCAGCAATTACAGAAGGAGAAAATGATATATCAGAATTTTTATTACTGTTAACCTGCAATTGACCGTTCCAATCGGTTGTATAATCAGTAATATATTCTTTAAAATTCGCAATTTTATTTTGCGATAACGTTGTGTTAACTGTCCATTCTAATTTTCTTGTTATTCTACAAGCTGCAACCAACTCAACACCAGCTCGATAACTACTAACAACGTTATCTCTAACTCCTGAGCCTACATCATTTAAAGCTCCTGTCAACACCAATTGATTTTGATAATCCATGTAGTAAAAAGTAGCCTGTCCTAAGAATTTATTAAAACGAGTTTCAACACCCAATTCATAATCATATAATGTCTCATGATTAGGTTGTGCATTTTGAGGATTGTCTATAAAGTCATTTCTAACAGGTTCTCTGTTTGCTACACTGAAAGAAGCAAATCCAGAAATCTTATTGTTCAATTGATAATTCAAACCAAACTTCGGGTTAAAAAAAGTAAAGCCTGTATCTACATCTAAAGACTGTTGATTAGCGTCAATTCCTGTATTAGAATAGTTGATACTTCTTACTTGTAAATCAATGAAACCATTCATCTTTTTATTGATTGAAAGCTCCGACTTAAAGTAAGTATTAAAATCTGTTTTCTTTCCTTGATTATCATAGTAACGATCTCTTATACTAGAATTACTAGCATATTCCGCCCAAACTATTTCTCCAAAGTGATCACCAACATATTCGTTGTAACCACCACCTAAAATAAACTGAGCCTTTTTAGTTTTGTATTTAACGCTGTAAACACCTCCATAGAAATGATTATCTAGCCATCTTCTTCTAATAAAATCAGATTTAGTTATCGTATCATTTCCTGTAAATAAAGTATCTAAGTTATAATCCGTTAAATCATCTTGTGAACGAAACTGCTCGTAATATCCTCTACCATAAGTGTAATGTAAAGATGCATTTGCACTCAATTTATTGTTAAACTGATGTGTTAAATGTAATTGGTAATGATCTTGGTTATAATTATCAACTTCATTATCGTACGTATAATAATTATAATCTCTACCCGAATTTACAAGGTTTGCCGAATCTGAAGGTCCCCACCAGTTATTCGCAATAGATGCTAAAACACCTTCATCATCACCATTTAATTTTGCTTCTGGAGTTCCCCACCAAGCTTGATAAGTTTTTTCCTTCCCTGCAAAAGTAATTGCTTTAATAACTGTTTTTTCACCATAATAACCTCCTTGCAAGAAGTAAGAAGATAAATCAGCAGAAGCTCTATCCAAGAAACCATCAGAAGTAACAGAAGATAATCTACCGTCTACAGCCCAATATTTATTGATTAATCCAGTTCCCATCTTAATCGTGTTTTTATTCGTGTTAAACGAACCATACGATGAAGAAACTTGAGCATAAGCTGAATCTGAAACTAAATCAGTTTGTAAGTTTACAGACGCTCCAAAAGCAGCAGCTCCGTTTGTTGAAGTACCTACTCCTCTTTGAATCTGAATATTATTCGTAGACGATGCAAAATCAGGCATGTTCACCCAAAAAGTACCATGTGATTCTGCATCATTTATTGGAATTCCGTTTACGGTAACATTAATCCTAGATGCATCAGAACCTCTAATTCGAAAGCCAGTATAACCAACTCCTGCACCAGCGTCGGAAGTAGTTACGATAGAGGGTGTCAATTTAATTAAAGAAGCTAAATCTTGGCCTAAATTAATTTTCTCATAATCTTCCTTACTTACATTCACATGAGCAACAGGTCCATTTCCTTTTACTCTTGTAGCTTGAATAGAAACTTCATCCAAGGCTTGTGGAGAAACAGAAAGCGAAAAGTTAGAGACGACGTCAGAACCTGCAACAATTATGGTTTTGACTAACTTTTCTTTACCTAGAATTTCAGCTGAAACTTCGTACGAGCCATTCGGAAGATTCGTTAATTTAAAAGCACCATCAGGATCCGAATAGGTTGCCTGATATGTATTTTCGATTTTCACCAATGCACCGAAAACGGTTTGGTTAAGCGTATCCTTCACTACTCCAGAAATAGAGTATTGGGCTAACATCGAATAAGATGTTAGGATACACAGCGCCGTTAAAAACAAGTTACTTTTTTTCATAGTAAATTAATTTAATGACGAATGTAGAGGAGTAATACAAACGTTTTGTATTAAACTTTATGGTTAATTATGTCGCTCCCTACGCCAGCATTATCTGGATCAGGTTTATTTCCCAAATGGGAAAAACGGGTATAATCTCAGCCTGTAATATTAAGGCACCCCTCGTTGAGTGGCGCAAAGATAGTACTAAATAATTCGAAGAAAAAAATAAAAGCTTACATTTTTTGAATTTCGGCGATTGCCTTTTTAAGCCTAGACTCCCTATCTCCCTGTATTACACAGACTTTTTCATTATTACTTATTAAAAGTTCTTTATATCGATCAAACAATCTAACTCGATCTTTCGGATCAGAATGTTCTCTAAATTCATCATATTCCCATGGCAAATCAGTATCGCACAAAAGGTATAAATCACAGGTTGACTCTTTTATATTAGTTTCAACAAACGGAATCTCTTTTTGATATACCTCTTCAATCCAAACCTTGTAAACGTAAAGATCTGTATCCAATAATTTTAGGGACTGACTAGAATCGAAGAACTCATTCTGAGTCTTAATTTGACCTTTCGCCATCTTAATAACATCATCAAATGTATACTCAGCTCCATTTAACTCTAAATAAGTTCGAGCATACTCCTTAAGAAAATCTATCTTAAAAAAGCGCGCTAAATCTTCACACAAGGTTGACTTACCAGTTGATTCAGGTCCGATTACAACAACTTTTTTCATGATTTCAGGTATTCTTTTTTCCATTCAAAATATGCATAGGCAGCTAACACAGTATAAGCCAACATCAATCCTGCATAAATATTCAAGTCACTATTCCAGTACATTATTGATGTAAAAGCATCGATTATAATCCAATACAACCAACAGCTTAACCACCTTTTAATGGTAATCCAAGTAGCTAAAAAACTAAACATTGTAGTGAATGAATCCAGCATTGGCCTCGTTGCATCTTTTAAAATAGAACCTAGTAAAAAATACAATCCAAAACTTAAAACAATACCCAAGCCAATCAGCAAGGCATGATTTACTAAAGGTACTTTTAACACCTTTCTCTCCCGTTTGGGTTTATTCCATTCCACCCAACCAATTACTCCTGTAACTACATAATAAACAGATAAGATGGCTTCAGCATAAAGTTTGGAGTAATGCCAAAAAAGGAAAATACTAACTGCCGAACCTAAAATCCCGAACAACCAGCACCAAATATTTCTTTTAGCCGCAAGTGCAACATAGGCTACTCCAAAAATAACAGATAAAACTTCAAGAATAAATGGTAGGTCTAGCATTTAAAATGGGAAAATTATAAAAAAACGAAATTAATTAGAATTGATAGGATATTCTAACTAATCCAATATTTGTTAGAAATTAAACACTTGTAGCTTTTTCTTGTTTTAGGTGAAAAATATGCTTCACAATTGCTTAAAAAACATAACGGATTGTCTTTCTACTATTGAAATTAATCTAATTTTTCACTTTTTTAATCCGCTTTAACGGCGGAAACGGCATTGCACAAATCAACACTAAATTCCCTCATTATATTAAGCTACAGTTGTAGTAGTAAAATTTAAACCCAAGACTATTACAATAAAGTAAAACCTTTTTCACTTCTTAAGAAAAAACTTTAAAGACAACGTAAAAACGCTGTAATTCACAACGAACACTTAAGAACATTAACATCTTAAGTAGCTGAAAACGATATGATAAATGTAATTTCACATTTATCCAATTAAATGACGAATCTGGTCAACTGTATACTCGCAATTACACTTTCTCTAACAATATGTTACGGACAAAGAGTAAATGACAAGTACATCAAAAAATTTCCGTTTGCAGTCACGTTGAAACCATTTATAGGGGCTAAAACCAATGAATTAAAAATAGAGGATAATTTAGGGTCAGGAAAAATAAATTATAGAGTTGCGACCGCTCCTAGGGTTGGATTAGGTGTCTCATATAAATGGTTCAATATCTCTTCTTCTTTTTTTAGAGTTGGCGAAATAGACAAATCAGAAAAAGGGTTAACACAAGAATTTGATTTACAATGGAACCTGTACTTAAGATTCATTAATGCTGATGTACGCATACAACGTTACGAAGGGTATTTTTTAAACAACTCCTCTGATATTTTAAATTGGGAATCTAACAGAGGTTTATTCTACCAACGAAATGATTTGGTAACCGCATCAATTGGAGGAAATATTAGATACAATTTTAATTTTCGAAAATACTCCACAAAAGCAATTTTCTCACAAACTGAAAGACAATTAAGAAGTGCAGGATCTCCCGAAATTGGAATTCGGTGGAATTTATTGTTTGTAGAAAGTGATTCGAGTATTGTACCCAACAACTTAAAAAATAAATTATCAGACTTTAATCTTAACCAAATGGCGTTTTCAGATATTGGAATTGGAGCAGGTTATAGTTATACTTTTGTTCGTGGTAAATGGTTTTTTAACGCAGGAGCCATGGGTTTTATTCTTGCCCAATCGGTTAGTTTTATTGGAGATGAGATAGCTCACGAACAAACTGGATTCCAAGTTAACTTCCAAAGCAGAGGAGCTATTGGCTATACAAACGATAATTTTTATTTTGGTTTAAACGTTGTAGCTGACCAAATGTATTCGAATTGGCAAAAACAAAAAGATATTTTATATACCTTTTCAAAAACAAAATTAATTTACGCGAAAAGAATTCACACAAGACCTTTAAAAAAAGACGAACTTTCCATTTGGGATCAATTTTAAACCACACATTATGCCGACTAAAAAAGTATCAGAATCACAAACTACCTTAACAGAATTAATGATTCCATCTTATGCTAATTTTGGAGGAAAGGTGCATGGTGGACTTATATTATCACTCATGGATAAAGTGGCTTATGTTTGTGCAACAAAGCATGCTGAAAATTATTGTGTTACAGCATCGGTGAGTGGGGTTAACTTTTTAGCGCCTGTTGATGTTGGTGATTTAGTATCTTTGAAAGCGAGTGTCAATTATGTTGGAACATCAAGTTTAATCGTAGGGATTCGTGTTATCGCTGAAAATTTCAAAGAAAAAACAATCAAACATACCAATTCATCTTATTTCACTTTTGTATCTATAGATGATAATGGTAAACCCAAAAAAGTTACAGGATTAGAATTAACTACAGATCAGGAAATCCGACGATTTGCACTGGGTAAATTACGTAAAGAGCAAAAAATTGCAGATTCTAAAGAATTTGATGAATTGGAAGCAAATATGGATTTAAATTCTATTCACCTATCTTGGACAAATGAAAACTGCATTGTTTCAACAAAAAGATAATGTGCTTTAAAAGCAGTTAGTCAAGATTTATAAACACGATCACTATTATCGAAACGGCACCAATTCGATTTGAGATTTCAGGAAAGTAATTACATCCCTCCCAAAATCACAACTACTTCGTTTGGCTCTAATGTTAGATATAACTACAATACTGAGAACATTTTATAAAAATATAATTATGCTAAAAACTTACAAAGTTCAGCTATTTGTTTAAGCCTTTAGATAATTGTACACTCAAGTTTAAATTAATCATTCATTAGTTTTTTGAAAAGATAAATTGCCAACCAAATTAAGGCTCCAATAAATAGCACGTTGAGAACCCAGCCCAAAATACTTAATACGTATTTAAATAGAAAAACAAGTACGATTATAAATAATACCCAGTACCCAATCTTTTTTATATCTAACATGAATCAAATTTATAATATTTGAATAACTTAACTTTACTGTTTCTAGTATAATTATTTTAAAATGGCTACAAGAATAAACAAATACCTAAGTGAGGTTGGATACTGCTCGAGAAGAGAAGGTGATCGACTAATTCAAGAAGGAAAAGTAACCATTAACGGAAAAGTTCCTGAAATGGGAACTAAAGTTGAAGAAGGTGATATTGTGTGTGTTGATGGCATTTCTGTTGAGAAGACAGACGAAAAATTACTTTACCTCGCTTTTAACAAACCGGTTGGAATTGTTTGTACAACTGATACAAGAGTCGAACCTGATAATATCATAGATTTTATTAATTACCCTACAAGAATTTTCCCGATCGGACGATTAGATAAACCTAGTGAAGGTTTAATTTTCCTAACCAATGATGGAGACATCGTTAATAAAATATTAAGAGCTCGGAATAATCATGAAAAGGAATATATCGTAACCGTTAACAAACCTATTACAAAAGACTTCGTTAAGAAAATGAGTAATGGTGTGGAAATACTTGATACGGTTACTAAACCGTGTAAGGTAGAGCAAATTGGAAAAAATAAATTTCGAATTATTCTTACTCAAGGATTAAATCGTCAGATTAGAAGAATGTGCGAACATTTGGAATATCGTGTTTGGAGTCTTAAAAGAGTTCGAATCATGAATATTAAATTGGATCTACCAGTTGGAAAACTAAGAGAATTTACGAAAGAAGAATTCAATGAATTAAGTCGCTTAATAGAGGATTCTAGTAAAACACCTATTGAATAATTTAAGGATTCCTCTCTTGCTGTTACATTTTTTACAAATATTTAGTTAGTATTGAAAATACCTCATCTTAAAAATCTATTTGAAACAGGAACTAACTAATCTAACAGGAACTTCAAATCGAAAAATCTAAAAGAAGGATTATGGGTATTAAAGTATCCATAACCACTATTAATATTGGTAGGGTAGTTAATGGGTTCATTTGTGAGTTCTGAAAGAAAACCTCCTGATCTTTCTCTGCTTTTTAAGAAGCTGTAATACCCCTCGCTAATATTGGATAATGAAACCATTAAACTATCGCTTGTCTTAACATTTTTTAAAGTAAATACTCTTTTTATTGTATCACTATCAGAATTGCGATCTTCAATCAGTTCTTGGTACTCTAACTTATTCGACCCGTTTTCAAAAAATAAATTTATATCCAGTACTGTTGTGTTTGAATTTCGAGAGTAAACACTTAAAACATAAAAATTCTCTATCTCTTTTGGATCAATAAAACTTATCATTAGGTTAATGGAAGTATCTTCCTCTTCTTCTAAGTTTAAACTAGGAATTACGGTATCTAAAGGCACATTTTGTAGCATCGTAGAATTTGCTGAGATTGTTTTACCCGTCCCATAATCAACAACTTTTAAATTATAAACTCCTCCTGGCATTGCCAATTCTTTTAAACTCACGAATAAGCCAGAGGAAAGTTTAAATAACGTATCCGTTCCATTCAAAGAACTAATTGTAACTAAAGCTGAATCAATAAGTAAATTTTCAAATGTGGCATTCCCACCCCCACCATTAAACCCAGCAGAAGATAAAATGGTGAACGAGCGAGTTAAACCAACTACCATTAAATAATTTGGTATTACCTGAGATGATACAACCACTTGCGGTTCGTATTCATCAAGCTTAACATCCAATGGCTCTGGTCTACATGACCAAAGAATGATAGCTACACACAATATTTTAAATAATATCTTCATTAAAATTCAAAATTATAGGCTACAGATGGTATAAAACCAAACAACCCAGGTTGAACATATTTAAAACCACCATTACCGTCTTCTTCCACTTCTATCCTCCATGGTGTTGCTCTATTATAAACGTTATAGGCTCCAAAATGCCATTCTCCTCTAAACTTTTCCAAGTCTTTACTCTTCCATACAAAATTCACGTCCAAACGATGCGAAGACGACATACTTACGGAGTTTCTTTTGGAATAAACAGGAATCCAATCAACACCTGTTAATCCTGCATTTGGCATCCCAAACAATCCAGTTTGAGGGGTAAACCTTGCTCCTGATGAGAAAGTCCAAACACCCCCAAAACTCCAGGTTTTACTCAATTTTAAATTTTGTACAACTGATAAATTATGTCTGCGGTCATACTTTGAAAAAAAGGGATCACCACCATTTAACTCATCAAAATAACGTTTACTCCAACTCAAAGTATAACCAATCCAACCATTCCAATGTCCTAAATCCTTTTTAATCAAAAACTCTAAACCATAACTATCACCATTGCCCTGCAATAACTCACTTTCAAAATCATCGTTTAACAGTAAATTTGCTCCTTCCTTATATTCAGTAAGATTCTTCATGTATTTATAATAAGTCTCTACCGAAAATTGGGTTTTTAATTTTGGATGGAAATAAGAATAACCAGCCGCTGCTTGATGAGAAACTTGAGGCTTTACAGAATTGGTTACCGGATACCATAAATCGGTAGGTAAAGCAACTGTACTAGAAGAAACCAAATGCATATACTGGCGCATCATGGAATAACTAAATTTCAGATTGCTATTCGAATCTAAATCATATTTGACCGACAATCGAGGCTCAATTCCTCCGTAATTTTCATCTTTTACATTTGCGCCTGATAATCTAAAACCTGTCCTGAAATCCCATTTAGAACTATCAGGAGAATAGATGTGTTGAAAATAAGCACCTGTTTCCAATGTCCCTAAAAAATCTCCCCTATCGCTAGATACAAATTCCTCAACTTCACCTTGGCTATTAATAATATTGGGTCTAAACTGATGAAAAACTGCCATTGCACCATATTTCAATTTATGCCTTGAATTTTTAAAAAATTCAAAATCTGCCTTTGTTCCATAATCATTAATAGAAGAAGAAATAAACAATGAGTTCTCTTCAAACCTACCTGTTATATTGTAATCAAAATTCGTATATATCAAAGAATAATTCACAAATAGTCGTTCGTTAATCACTCTGTTCCACCTCGCTGTACCGGTAACATTACCCAGTGTAAAACCGAAATTAAACAATGCATCTTCTTCTAATTCACTTTGATCAAACCGTAATAAATCATCACCAACATAAGTGCTGATGTACAAATGATTTTTACTGTTAATCTCATAATTTAACTTAGCATTGATGTCATAAAAATAATAGGGCATTAAACTTCCAATCCATTTAAAAACCTGATCGATATAAGTTCTTCTCCCTGCAATCATAAATGAACCTTTATCTTTCTTAATAGGACCTTCTAGCATTAAACGGGAACTCAGCAAACCAACGCCTCCTTTTCCATGAAATTCGGTCACGTTTCCTTCATTCATTCTAATATCCAAGATACTAGAAAGTCTACCTCCATATTTAGAAGGAAATGCTCCTTTATATAGCGTCATATCCTTTATAGCATCTTGATTAAAAACAGAGAAAAAGCCAAATAAATGTCCAATATTATAAACTGGAGCTTCATCCAGCAACACTAAATTTTGATCTACATCACCACCTCTAACGTACATTCCTGTTCCTCCTTCCCCCCCTTTTTGAACACCAGGCATAAGTTGTATAACTTTTATAACATCGGTTTCGCCTCCAATTGAGGGTATATTCCGGATATCCTTTACTGGAATTTGAATTGCACTCATCTGGGTACTTTTGTGTAATTCTTCTTGAGGTGTGCGTTTAACGTTAATTACAACAACGCCTACTTCATTAGATTCTTGCTGTAAATTAAACTCTACATCATTCACATTAGCTTTGTGTATTAACATAACCTTTGGCTGGTAGCCAAGGTAGTTAATGGTTATTTCCACCGTATCTAAAGGTAATGTGAGCGAAAAATAACCATATTCATTTGTAACCGTTCCTATCCCAGACGCCTCATTAAATACCGAAGCAAAAAGCAAACGTTCACCCGAAACAGCATCTTTTACGGTACCATCAACGGTAATTTGACCCATAATTGGTTTAACAAATAAGATCAGTATGAAAATTAAAAATCTGGTCAATTTAAAAAATTAGATAGAATGTAAATTTAAGACGTAATCGTCTTAGATAGGTTGACTAAACAGTATTTATTTAAATAAAATCGAATAACACCCATTGGGTAGAATTCAACCATTAATTTTTGCGTAACCGAACTCCGCTTCACCGGTCTTTATTACTTTAGGAACAAAAAAATAGTTCCATCTCTAATCATAATATATCTCAAAAACTGTAGGCGGCTTTTATTCTTCCGAAAAGATAATCATGCCTATTTTCGTTCACAGGATTCTTTTCTTTAATTGTTAGGAAACAATATTCCAACACAACAACATAATTGCCTTAACACTCTTTTTATTTCATAAAAAAAGCCAAATAATTATTTTTTGATCTTGTTTAATAATTCTCAATTAAGGTTCTAAATCCGTTATTTTAGACTGGTGACTTTCCATTTACTTTTTAGTTTACAAGTAATAGAGTGTAATCGTTTTTACGGAATCAGACTTTTAATTATTGCGAAAGTAAATCCCTAAGTCTCGTCTAACAGGAACTAAGTCTCCGTTTAATTTATAGTACCTTGTTGTTTTTGGAATAGATGTATAACTATCAAATTTAAATTCGGAGAGGTTTACAAGAAATCACACCAAAAGTTTGAATTATTTCAAACTAAATTTAATTATATACTTAAGGTAATGCACTTCCTTAATTAATACCAACGCTTCTTTTTCCTTTTCGAATTGGCAGATTTTCGACTTTTTTTACTCGTACCTTCAGTCCGTCTAACCTCAGCAGCAAACTCTTTAGGATTTAAAACAAATGGATGATTTTTTTCGACAACTAACTTTAAGTCAAGTAAATCCTGAATATCTCTAACCATTTGTTTCTCTTCTAGAGCACAAAAAGTGATGACTAAAGCTTTGGAGACAGCAATCGACTGACGATCTACATAATGCTCTGAAAAAGTAGGTAGATCAAAATTAATAATCATATCCACCCTATTCAATTCTAACTGCCTAAAAGCAGTATCCGTAACAACTAAAACATCAATCTTTCCACTTTTAAAACTCTTTAAAGAAACAGCATTTTCTTCCTCCGACTTTTCAGAATGAATCCCAACTGAATCACAGCCAATACCTGCGAGCATCTTCACAACCTTATCCGCGCCAAAAGTGGTTCTTCTAAAAATGATCAACTTACCTTTCAAACGCTTTCTTAAAACGTAAGTTAACAGTTCCATCTTCTTTTGCTTGGGAGCATAAAACAGCTTTTGCTTTAAACTCTTTAAAAAAGCAGGTAAAACCTCTTGTCCGTCCCAGGTTTTTAAAATTCCGTTTTCCATTATTATCATCAATTGTGATCGTGTAAAAGTAATCTAAATACAGAAGGATTGAAAGTTTGTTTTTTCTAGAAATCAATTCCGTTTAAATTTTAGCTTACTTAATAAAATGAATGATGTAAAAAGAAACTAATGAACCTGGATAAGCTAAGAAACGAGAGTCAAAATCTTTTTCAATCTAATTTAGTTCGTATCTACAACCAAATTCCCGGGAGTCTCGGCAATCTTTAAACAAGGGATTCATTTATTTAAAATAACCGATCAAAAGGTTTTGAGGTAAAAGTTGGAATAAAAACTAGTAACGAATCGTCATAGAAAATCCTAATGAAGATTGAAACGCATTTACATCAACATCCCCCTCAAAAAGTCCGATTAAGTTTTTAGAAAAAACAGGTTCAATGTCTATTGCGATTTTACTATTAACAAGAGTATAGCCTACTCCGAAATCTCCTGAAATATTAAAAATATTGTAATCTTTATCATCACTAGATGTTACGCTAGAAGAAGAGCCATCATTTGTATTCGTTATTAATGTATTTAATCTGTTTCGCAAATTAACTAGTGAAGTAACCCCTGTTCTAATAAAAATACGTTTAGTCAATTTCAACCTCATATACATTGGTATCGTACCATAGTCATGGGTATAGCTAAGCGTTTGTTCCTCTGCTATATTTAAAATAATTGCTTCTGTTTGTTCGCTTAAGCTTTTGTAGCCTATTCCAAAACCAAAAGCAACCTTTGGAAATTTTTTTTCAATAAAAACTTCGCCATTAATTAATATTGAAGCCGCAAAACTTTTATATAAATCTTCGTTAATTTTCACTCTTAATTCATCACCCTCAAATGAAACGAAAGAAAAATTAGGAGAGAAGCGAACTCCAAAACCTAATTTACCAGAGGCGAAAATTTCAGAAGATGAAAACAGGAAAATAAAAAAGAGACAAATTAAGAATCGCATATTCAAATTTAAACGGCTTAGTAAAAACATCTTATACATCAAAAACAATATAATGTTGCAGTTGCTGTTATTTAGTAACATTCAACAATGAAAAAAAGAGATTTAAGATTGTATTTGTTGGCCTATAAAATAAGCCAACCCTTATTATAAGCTTACAAAACTAATCCCTACTAACCCATAAAGTGAGGTTCCTAGTGAGGAAAAAGCTGCGATTTCTTGTTGTCCAAAAAAGCCTCTAAAAAATTCCTTCCCATTTTCTAATTCATCATACGTAAAACCATAATTTATCCGAGTACCCAGTTGAGCATTTAGCCAAAAAAAGCCAACGAGCTTTCTATTCCACTCAATTCGAGGTCTTACCGCTCCTCTTCTTAATTCAAAACTATTCCCATTATTAGATAGTCCTTCTAAATGATAGCTCCCACCCTCTAATTCGTATCCAAACATGATTAAACTGTTCTTATTCATCCAATACTTACCATTTGCCTTTGCAGGAAATAAAATCTCTGTTCCCCATTTTTCTTTTTTAGAAGTCCAATTGTACATAATGATAGGTACATAATTTAATTCTCCCACTCTGTAGGTTCGGGATGCCCCAATAGCCCATTGCAATCTGTCATGCGGTCTTTTCCCCCACAATACCGCAGCACTGTATTTGGTAAGTCCAAATGAATGAAAATCGGTAAAAGTGTAGTTTCCATTATAATCAGCCTGCCCCTGAAATATTAAAAATTGTTTATCATTTAATGGCTTAAAAACTGTAGTGAATAACCCAGTTGTATTCAGAGAAGTCCTATCAAGTTCTGATAGTATAGGACCGTCCGAAGGATCTGCATCATCAATACTGAAATTAGTATTCATGTAATTGGCACCCATTTGCCACACAATGTTATTTCTTGAAATTACTGGAATGTTTGCATTTAATCTTAATCCCCCAGTGTAGTTAACATTACTGGACTCTTTTATTTCCCAAGAAGCATCAGGAAGATAACCTATTGTGTCAGAAGTATTCATTGTGTAAGGAGACTGAACATCCCAAGCAACATTTATAAAACGATTAGGGCTTAAACCTATAATTTTAGGACTTGCAAATGTAGTAGCACCTTCATCTGCATATTCTAAATCGTCGTACATGCTGTAATCTTCTTCATCTTGTGCGACCATTAACAGGGGGACAAGGAAAAATGAAAACAATAATACTTTTATATTCATAATTTTCACTTTTTATTTTTCATTACTAATCTTTTCCAAACATCCGTTCTTCCAAACGTTTTCAATCCAATAAAACCTCTGATGTCCAAAGTGTTTTCATCTTTTAATTTAATCACAGAACTGTAAGTGCTTCCATTTTGAGGGTCGTATATTGTGCCTTCAGACCACTCTCCATTTCCGTTGTAAACGAAATCTTTTAACATTCTAAAACCTTTTAAAGCAACGTCTTTTAAACTTTCATCTGGGTTATTTTTATCAGTTTTAGGTTTTCCAGTAACTGGATCAATTGGCTCTCGCAACCAAACAATCTTACCATAATATTTACCCGATATCTTGTCAATTTTCACTTTAATCTTTTTGTTACTTGGTTCCCATACGCCAACTAATTTATCTGCATCCTCAGAATCTCCTACCATTGAAGTGAGCAAAAATAATCCAACGAAAAAAATGGCTAATGTTTTAAACTTTTTCATAACATATTAGTTTTTAATTTTTAATTCCCAATCAATAGCTGCGGTAATGGACAAATCATCGTACCAATCTCCCTCAAGATTAAAATCAATTACGAGCGTTTGCATTTTGTCTTGAAGAATTTCTACTAGAAACTCTTGTTCCTCTGCCAAACTCACTTTATAATTATTTATTTTAATTGACTCTTCCTTTAAAAACCCACATTCTTTCATACTTGTATTGGGCGATGCCAACAAAACAGTAAAAGAATTTGGAGTTGGAGCTTCTGTGTTAACCAAACTAAGCTGAATACTTTTTATTCTAACCTCGGTAAGTTGTTCTTTTTTAACACCAGTTGGCAATATTTTCTGAACATCAAATTCAACTGTAGCTGTATTAACGCCTTCAAAAAGAGGACCAACAGCAATCGTTTCCAATTTTTGCACATCTGTTTGAATCGGTTCCGATTCCCCACATCCCCAAAAAACAATAACGACGAGGACTAAAAGGTTTGTTTTAAAAAAATATTTCATATTGCATTCAGTACGAGAATATATTAATTGTGTTTCATTCTTTCTTCTTGAGACAAGTTTCCATTACTATTCTCTTAATAAGTGAATAAAAGTTGATTAAGATTTTAATCAAAAAAATCCATCAATTACAACTCTGTTAAAAACTTTTCTTTTGAAAATTCTTGACCCCATTATACTTAATTGGGTTACTTAACCCATTATTAAATTTAGTATTTGAGGATTAAAAACTCTTTCATTTCGATTTATCACCTGTGGTCTAATCTTATAGCGCTATCAAACTAGTACTCTTTTAGGTCATTATTTTAGCTTTTTGTTCTGATCTCATTGATATACAGAAACTAAAGTATCGTTTTAATCAATAGAAGCACTCAATTCTATATTTACTTAGTTTGTGATTATTAATGTTTTGTTTGAAGATAACTCATAAAAGAAGATGCTAAATATCATTGTCACACCCCCTTCTTCAATCAACTAAAACCTTTGCAGTTGCAATGTTTAAATTTGTATACGTGCACAAATATTGACGAATAATCGATAGTATATGGCAAAAAAAAAGCATCTACGAAAGTCGTAAATGCTTTTTGATGTGGGCGATGAGGGATTCGAACCCCCGACCCCCTGCTTGTAAGGCAGGTGCTCTGAACCAACTGAGCTAATCGCCCGTTTTATTTAAAGAACTTCGTTATCTAAACGGGAGCGCAAATATATAGCGAGTTTTTTGTTTAACAAAGAAAAAATTAAAAAAAATTAAAACTTTTTATTCATCAAATCATAACTCCCACTTATAGAGTAAATTAATTTCCCAACGGGTTCTGAGCTTCATTTTTACTACTTTTTAGGTTTTACTTAATTATGAAGTGTTAAAAAATAAAAACTGAAACAATAGTATACTAAATATGGGCTTGAAGATTTAGAAACAGGTTGTTTAAACAAAATTGGGTTAACTGTTATTATTGTTGTTTTGAGTTTAATTTTCACTTGTATCTTTTGATTTTTGGATAGTTTGTTTCCACGTAATATTGGTGAATTTTAATTCATTTTTATAAAGGGGACCGACGAATCGATGCCCTTGGTTAACTATCCCATTTATCCAGCTTTATCCTTTTACTATTTTATCTAAATCGACAATGTCTTCTACTTTTAATTCTGATGGACGAAATACGAATTCACCTTCTTCAAATACATCAAGTGTAATGTTACTGCCTGGTTTTATTTCTCTTTTTAAAATAAGCTTTGATAACTCGTTTAGAACTCTTTTTTGAAGAACTCTTTTTAGTGGTCGAGCTCCAAATTGCGGGTCGTATCCTAAACGCGCTAGCTCCTCAAAGGCAAAATCCGTAGCATTAATTGTTACATTCTGTTTTGCTAATCGCTCTTGAATGTCTTTAAATAAAATACGAACTATTCCTGAAATCTCTTTTACACTTAATGGTGTAAACATAATCGTTTCATCTATTCTGTTTAAAAATTCCGGACGCAAAGTTTGCTTTAGTAGCTCAAATACTTCTACTTTTGTTTTCTCCCCTATCCTATCTAAATCTTCGAGTTTAGCATTCTCATAATTACCTTGAATAATATGAGAACCAATATTGGAAGTTAGTATTAAAATTGTATTCTTAAAGTTTACTGTTCTCCCTTTATTATCGGTTAACCTACCATCGTCCAAAACTTGCAATAACGTATTGAATACATCTGGATGTGCTTTTTCAATTTCATCAAATAATACCACTGAGTAGGGTTTACGACGAACAGCTTCTGTTAATTGCCCGCCTTCATCATAACCAACATAACCAGGAGGCGAACCCACTAAACGGGAGATAGAGTGTTTTTCTTGATATTCACTCATATCTATTCGTACCATCGCATTTCTATCATTAAATAAATACTCACTTAATCCTTTTGCTAGTTCAGTTTTACCAACCCCAGTTGTTCCTAAAAATATGAATGAACCAATTGGCCTGTTCTCATCCTGCAATCCTGCTCTATTCCTTCTAACCGCATCAGCAACAGCTACTATGGCATCTTCTTGGCCTACCACCGTTTTATGCAACTCTTCTTCTAGCTTTAATAGTTTCTCAACTTCTGCTTCTACCAACTTGGTTACAGGAATACCCGTCCATTTACTAATTACATCAGCAATTTCCTCCGCATCAACATCCTCCTTTACCATTTTCTCATTGCTCTGGATTTCAGACAGCTTAATTTTTAACTCCTCTTGTTCTGCGTTAGCCTCTTTAATTTTACCGTATCGTAATTCTGCAACTTTACCGTAATCTCCAGCACGTTCTGCCTGATCGGCTTCCAACTTGTATTTCTCTATGTTTTCTTTTGCCAATTGTATTCCGTCGATCACACTTCTCTCGGCTTCCCATTTAGCTTTTAATTCATTTCGAGATTCATTTAGGTTGGCTAGTTCAGATTGAATATATTTTAATTTTGCGCTTTGCCCCTCCCGCTTAATAGCCTCTCGTTCAATTTCTAATTGTAAAATTTTACGTTCCAAAAACTCTAACTCTTCAGGTTTAGAATTAATTTCCATTCTTAGCTTGGCAGCAGCTTCATCAATTAAATCAATTGCTTTATCAGGAAGGAATCGATCACTTATGTAGCGTTGAGAAAGCTCAACAGCAGCAATAATTGCTTCATCTTTTATTTGGACTTTATGGTGTGTTTCATACTTCTCTTTAATTCCCCTAAGGATAGAAATCGCGTCCTCAGTTTTAGGTTCGTCAACAATCACTTTTTGAAATCTACGTTCTAATGCTTTGTCCTTTTCAAAAAACTTTTGATACTCGTTTAGGGTAGTTGCACCAACAGCTCTCAGTTCCCCACGGGCTAATGCTGGCTTCAAAATATTAGCAGCGTCCATTGCACCTTCTCCACCACCAGCTCCAACGAGTGTATGAATTTCATCTATAAAAAGGATGATATCTCCATTGCTAGAAGTCACCTCTTTAACAACCGACTTTAGACGTTCTTCAAATTCTCCTTTATATTTTGCGCCAGCAATTAAGGAACCCATATCTAAAGAATAAAAAGTTTTGTCTTTTAAATTCTCAGGAACATCACCGTTTATAATTCGATGTGCAATACCCTCTGCAATAGCTGTTTTACCGACACCTGGCTCACCAATTAGTATAGGATTATTCTTAGTTCTTCGAGAAAGTATTTGTAGGACTCTTTTTATTTCGTCATCTCTTCCAATTACAGGGTCTAGTTTTCCTTCTTTAGCAAGGGTGTTTAAGTTTTTAGCAAACTTTTCAAGTGCATTATAAGTGTTTTCTTGAGATTGCGAGGTTACCCTTTCTCCTTTTGTTAATTCTTGAATAGCAGCTATTAATCCCTTTTCGGTAAACCCACTATCTTTCAGTAACTGAGAAGCATTATCAGAAGTATTCATTAAGCCAAATAATAAATGCTCGATAGACACATATTCATCTTTCGATTTTTCGGCAAAATTGGTTGCTTTATTTAGAGCTTCTGATGTAAACCGAGATAAATTAGGCGTATTTCCAGAAACTCTTGGATAACCTTCGATTACTCGATCTAAAGCTTGCTCTACAACTTTATAATTCACACCCAACTTACTAAATATAAAAGGAATTACGTTACTATCAACTTCAAAAGCGCCCTTTAAAACGTGCCCTAGCTCAACAGTTTGAGTTTCATTTCCAACTGCGATTTGTTGCGCACGCTGAATAGCCTCTTGTGATTTTATAGTATAGTTATTGAAATTCATAGAATTGGTTTTTTAGCATTAATTAAGTTTGTTTAGTCAAAGCCTGTTCCATTCTTATTAATTCCCATTATCACTGAAAAAACGACAGAAAACACTGATTTTCAACGACTTTTTGTCGGAGGAAATCAGAATAATAAGTTAAGTTGACACATTGCGCAGTCTTTCATCACTAAATTGTTAAAAAAAATATCTGTACCAACAAGTGAAACACTAATTATGGACGTAATTTTGCGCTTGGGAATTATGAGAAAATTACAAATCATTTTAGGGGCTGTTTTAATTATCGCTAGTACAAGCTTTATGATGAACACGAGCAAGGTAAAACGTAAAAACCCAGCCGTAAAACCACTTGAAACAGTGAGTTCTTTAATGTCACCTGAAGAAATGTTTGTAATGAATCATCCAAAAAGAGAGTTTCGATCGGCTTGGATTACAACTTTCACAAATTTAGATTGGCCAAGTAAACGAGGGTTAACTTCCGAGCAACAAAAGGCTGAATTTTTAACAATCATAAATGATTTCCAGGACAATTCTATTAATGCTGTAGTTGGTCAGGTAAGGGCTTCATCAGATGCGTTTTATAAAAGTGAAATATCACCTTGGAGTGAATGGTTAACTGGTATTCAAGGTAAGGCACCCGATAACGATTTTGATCCTCTTCGGTTTATGGTGGATGAATGCCATGAACGAAACATGGAGTTTCATGCCTGGTTTAACCCTTTTAGAGCAGTTTCTCACACTAAATTTTCAAGTGTAGCTAAAAATCATATTTCGAATACTAACCCTGAATGGTTTTTTACATACGGAAACTCAAAGTATTATAATCCAGGTATTCCTGCGGTAAGAAAATATATTTGTGAAGTAGTAAAAGAGGTTGTTGAAAATTATGATATTGACGGAGTTCATTTTGACGATTATTTTTACCCTTATACCATTGAAGGTCAAAAAATACCAGACGCTAAACAATATGCTACAAATAATAGAGGTTGTACTTCATTAGATGATTGGAGAAGAGATAATATTAATTTATTAATTCAAGAAGTCTCTAAAACGATTAAAACAGCCAAAAAGCACGTTAAATTTGGAGTAAGTCCACTTGCTATTTGGAGGAATAAAAAACAAGACCCCGAAGGAAGCTATACAAATAGCGGTCAATCGAGTTATGATAATTTATACTGTGATACCAAACTATGGATTGAAGAGGATTGGGTTGATTATATGGCACCTCAATTATATTGGAGTACTAAAAACGAATTCGCTAACTACAATAATTTAATTAATTGGTGGACAAAATATAGTCATGAAAGACATCTTTATGTTGGACATGCTATTTATAAATTGGATGAAAGAAATAGACATAGCTTTAAAACTGCTGAATTAATGAATCAGGTAAATATTTGCAGAAAAAATGGAAAAGTCGACGGGAGTATATATTTCCGAGCAAAAGCTTTTGTAAGTAATCATCAAAACTTTCAAAAAACAATGAATGCGTCAATTTATAAATACCCTTCCCTTGTACCCGCAATGAATTGGATTGATAGTATTCCCCCATCAGCACCTCTTAAATTAAAAGCAAAGGTTAAAGAAGATAATGTTGTGCTTAAATGGAAAGCCCCTAAATATCGTTCGGTTAATGATTCAGCTACTTATTATGTTGTTTACCGTTTTGAAGAAAATGAGGTTATTGATTTACAGTTTTCGAACAAGATTGTCTCTATTCAAAAGCAAACTGAATTTATAGATTCTTCAGCAACATCTTCATCTTGTTTCAAATACGCTGTAACTGCTGTGGATCGTTTACACAATGAAAGTGTGAAATTTGCTTCTGCAGAATTGAAGTGATATTGGAGAAATAGAAGTTTTTAACTTTATGAATTGAGGTCGAAATGTTTCGTATTTACCTAGTTTCTTAATACCACCTCTTTGTTGTTCACTTCGAATACTGAGCTTTCTAGTTCTAATTGCGATAGAATGTCTTCGATTCTTTTTGGGTGCGTATCTGATATAAAAATTTGCCCGAATTGATTTCCGTTTACCATTTCTAGTATATGAGACACTCTTTCCTCATCTAGCTTATCAAACACATCATCTAATAAGAGAATTGGATTGATTCCTACTGTACTTTTTAGAAACTCTAATTGAGCTAATTTCAAAGCTATTAAATATGATTTTTGTTGTCCTTGAGATCCAAACTTTTTAATTTGTCCTCCTGATAATTTGAAGACCAAATCATCTTTATGAATTCCTACTGTTGAAAATAATCGGCGAGAGTCCTCTTTATAAGCTTGCTTTAACTGACCTGCAAAATCTCCATTTTCTAACTGAGAATGGTAAACCAATTCCACCTCTTCTTTACCTCCTGATATTTGTTGATAATAACGTTGAAAAACTGGTGTTAATTGCTGTATTAGCTGTTTGCGCTTTTCATAAAGTACATTCCCATACTTTACAACTTGATCATCCCAAACATCAAGCTGATCTTGATTAAAAGTTCGCTGACGACTGAAATACTTAAGTAATGCATTTCGTTGAGTAATTGCTTTATTGTAGATGAGTAATGTTTCTAAATACGGATGATCAAACTGAGAGATAATACCGTCCAGAAATTTACGTCGTAAATCACTTCCAAGGGTTATTAAATTAGAATCAGACGGAGAAATAATAACTAATGGAAACATTCCAATATGGTCCGCTAGCTTTTCATATTCTTTCTTATTCCTTTTAAATACCTTTTTTTGTCCTTTTTTTAGCCCGCAGTAAACCCGTTCTTTTTTTTCTTCTCGTTCATATTCACCTTGTAAAACAAAGAAGCTTTCTTCCATGTTTACATTTTGAGTATCAATTGAATTTAAGAAGGATTTACAAAAAGATAAATAATAAATAGCGTCTAACAACGTAGTTTTACCTTGACCGTTGTTCCCTACAAAACAATTAATTTTTGGATTAAGAGAAACCTCAATTCCTTTGAAATTTTTAAAATTAACAACCGATAATTCTTTTAGAACCACTATCCTAATTTTTCAGTTAATCCTAACATTTTTAACGCGCCTACAGCTGCTTCAACTCCTTTATTTCCAAGCTTACCGCCACTTCGGGCCTTACTTTGCTTTAATGTATCATCTGTTAATACACAAAACATAACCGGCTTATTATACTTTAAATTCACTTCTTGGATACCTTGAGTAGCGCCTTGACAAACGTAATCAAAATGAGCTGTTTCTCCACGTACAACACAACCAATAGCTACCACAGCGTCAACCTCAGTTTGTTCAAGTAAATACTGAGCTCCTAACGGCAATTCAAATGTACCGGGTACGTATTCAATTGTAATATCTCTTTCGTATACCCCACAAGCTAATAAAGCTTCTACAGCACCTTTTTTTAATCCATTTGTAATATCATCGTTCCATTCACTTACAACGATCCCGATTTTCTTCCCTCTTCCTGATGGAACATCTTTTAGATTAAATGCAGATAAATTTTTATTCTTAGTAGCCATTATTCAAAAGTTTAAATGTCCTTATCGAATTAACTTCGATGAATCGTATTCAAATAAAAAAAGTGCAACAGGAAGTTGCACTTTTTCATATGCTTTCGTTGTGTTATTATTTAGAAGCTTTCGCTCTAGCTAATAACATTTCCATTTCTGTTTTTACCGATTGTACCGAAGGTGCAGAGGTACTTAAATAAGTATTTAAAGCCAACTCATAAACCTCAACAGCATCAGCTGATTTTCCGTTTTGCTCCAAAATAATTCCTGCCTTTTTTAGGTAATAAGGGGAAACTCCTTTCGAGTCTAACAAGCTTGCAGCCTTTTTATAACTAGCAACTGCTTTATCAACATCTCCTAATTCACTATGACAATCTCCGATTAAACCTACTTTTAAACCTGGAGACAACTTTCCTTCAGCATCAAATGCTTCTAAAGCAGTTAATGCTTCAACAAAATTTCCAGATTGTAGTTGAGAAATCCCCAAGTACAAACCAGCTAAATTACCAGCTTTAGTTCCACCATGATTTTCAAGAATGTATTCAAATTCAGTTGAAGCAGAATCAAATAATTGTTGTTCAAACATTTTTTGAGCAGGCCATATTTCTTCAAGAGCAGCCTGTTCTGCAGGTTCTGCAAACATGTTGTTATATCCGAAATATCCAGCAATTATGATTGCTATTCCGATCAACACTTTTGAAATTACATCTTTGTTTTCTTCCAATAAAACTTCCGTTTTACTTAGAGAATCCTCTAAAGTCTCAGGTGTTTGTTGATCGTTTAAGTTGTTGTCTTGTTCTGCCATGATTCAAATTGAATGTCTAAAATACGTTTTTTCTTTATTAGAATAAAAGACGGAATTTAATTTTACCTTTTACTCCTCTTAATTCTTCCAATATATGATCATCATATTTTTGATCAACATCAGTTATAAGGTAACCTACAGTTTCATCAGTTTTCAAAGACTGACCTGTTATATTCATGTTGTACTTCGCTAAAATATTAGTAACCTCAGCCATTACACCACTTATATTATCATGGATTAATAAAAATCTATGCGCGTTTTTTTGTGGACCAACTTTAATTGGAGGAAGGTTTACACTATCAAAACAAGACCCCGTGTTGATGTATGATATAATATTTGAAGGCACAAAGTTTCCGATATGCTTTTGAGCTTCCATTGTACTCCCTCCAATGTGCGGTGTTAATATCGTATTTGGCTGTCCTGATAAGTCAGACTGAAAAGGCTCATCGTTTGATTTTGGCTCTGTTGGGTAAACATCAACAGCAACACCAGCTACTTTACCAGAATTTTGAGCTTCAACTAAAGCAGCAATATCTACAACAAAACCTCTTGCAAGATTAATAAAGATAACACCGTCTTTCATTTGTGCAAATTCAGCAGCTCCAATCAAGTCTTTGTTATCAGGGTTATCATCAACGTGTAATGAAATAACGTCAGCTTCATTAAAGACAGCTTCCATAGATGGACGCTTTTCAGCATTTCCTAAAGCTAATTTTTCCAATTGGTCATAAAAGATAACTCTCATACCCATTGCTTCAGCTAATACAGACAACTGTTTTCCGATATTACCGTAACCAATAATTCCTAAAACTTTACCTCTAACTTCTTTCGAGCCTGCAGCAGTTTTTTTCCAAATACCTTGGTGCAATTCAGTACTTCTAACAAAAGTACTTCTCATTAGCAAAATGATCTCTCCAATTGCCAATTCAACAACCGAACGTGTATTTGAGTAAGGCGCGTTAAAGACAGCAATTCCTTTAATTTTACAAGCTTCTAGATCAATTTGTTTTGTACCAATACAAAAGGCACCAACTGCTAATAACTTATCAGCTGCAGCGACTACTTTTTTAGTGATTTTTGTTTTTGATCTAATTCCAATTACGTGAACACCTTTAACCTTCTCACATAATTCATCTTCGTTTAAACTATCAGGAGAATATACTACATTATACCCTTCATTATTAAATGCTGCTACAGCATCATCATGCACCCCCTCTAAAAGAAGAACATTGATTTTATTTTTTGGAAATGAAACTTTCATGCGCTTATTTTCTTTTTCCGGTCACCTAATGATCCCGCAAACAATGCGTTTAATTAAGAGTCGTTTATAATTTATTTATTGTCAAAAACTCATCAAGACTTGCCACAACATGATCAGCATTATCTGTTGCTTTTTTTCTTGACACATTCTCCGTGTATGCAAAAAACTTTTGCGCAACACCTTCTCTTCTCATTACGAAGTCACTATAACCGTCACCAATAATTTGAATTTCACCATCAAGGTTTGCACCTTTTAAACAATTTACTTTCCCATTATGTTGGGATAATGGATTGACTTCATCGAAACCAACAATTGTCCCATTCTCATCAAACTTAAAAGTATTTGCATAAACTCTGTCCGAGGTAATGTTTAAATCAGCAACAATAGGATCGATGAATTCCTTAAAACCACAACTAATCACATAAATTTGATCTTTGTAGTCTTTGAAAAAAGATTTGTTTGCAGCAACAGAAGCAGACAATTTACCTTTTAACAACTTAATTAATTCTCCTAAATGAGATTTATTAGCTTGTAACAAGGCGATTCTTCTACTTAAAGAATCGGTAAATGAAATATCACCATCAATTCCTAAATCAGTAATTTCTTGAATTTTCTTAACAATTTCAGCTCTTTTAGGATTTCCCTCTAAAGAAATCTCGGCTAAAACGTCCAAACCTTCAACTGAAGTTAGGGTGCTATCGAAATCAAAAACAAACTTTCTGTTTGACATATTGCTACACTCGTAAGAATTAGAGTGCAAAATTAATACTTTAAACTAAAAAAACACTATAGATTCCTATAATTTGTCAACCAAAAAACACCTAATGTGAATAACCTTGTTTTTGGCTAGTTATCTTCTCGTACTAAAGGTATTTCATATCGAATTCCAAACTGATAAACGTTGAAATATTTATCTTCAATTTCGCTTAAGATTGGGCCAGTTATTTTCGCCGAAAAATCGAATTCAAACTTTTCCCACCTGTAACCTATAGCAAACAAACCTCCAGACAAAAAGATGGAACGGTTATCGTTAAAATGTTCGTGAAAATACAAATCCTCATCTCGCTCGGTTACGTCGCTCCCAAATCTACCAGAAAACACTTTTGATTCCTTTATTTTAACTCGATCACCAATATTGTAATTAACAAAAGCTCCTAGCGTTAAACTAACTCCAAAGTCATTGTAATATTTAACCCCTGGAGCAAAATGAAAATAATCAAGACTTGCGTTTAATTTATAGCTGTGCTTTAAACTATATGATTCTGTTTCACCTACTGCATTTAAAGTTTCCCTGTAACCTGTTTGCCAATAGCTTGTTTGAAATTGTAGGGCAAATCGTTTTGAAAGGTACATATCATAAAAAACGCCAAAAGACAAAGCATTTCTTCCAAAAAGTCCTCCATCAGCAGCAATTCCATTATTGTTTAAATCTTCAACATAATCACTTAAATATTCAGTCCTTTCATTTCCTCCAATTCCATTTAGTTGTGTGTAAACGTAATCTATGTGCGCACCAAAATAGGACTGTGCTTTGTGCCTTCTTTCCGCCTCTGCTGCGGGTGCATCTTGCCCCCATATATTCAATGCAGAACTTAAAAAAAACATCAATATAGTAATCTGGTTACTCAAAAATTATTTTCTTAAAAAGTAATAATACATAGATAATTGTAACGTTGTATTCCAAAAACCTGGCCGTCCATTTCCTTTTTGAAAAATTGACTCATAAAATCCCAACTGAGCTGAAACAGACAAAGCATTATCAACATGCGCACCTGCACCTATTTCCCAACCTAATGAAAACCTATCTGGAGAATGCCCAAAATAATCGTCTACTTTAACTTTTTTCTTATAGTTGATGTTTTCTTCTGGGAAGTTTACTAATCCATCATAAACTTGATAATAATCAAATAACCTATTGGACATGTTTATCGAAATTATTGGTCCGGTGTGAAAGAAATACCTTGGTTGAGGATAAAAAATTATTTTTAGTGGAACATCAAAATTACCGATATAAACTCTTTGACGAGTTTTAATTGTACGTCCATCTTTTAAAAAATAAGTGTGTTTTGATTTAAAACCCCTCTCGGTATAAATTGGACTAACTCCTAATGAAAAATAATCATGAAATAAATATTCAAAATGTAATCCTAAATGCGGAGTTAGCGTGGAATGAGTCTCACCCGTTGCAGTTTCTAATTCAAACTCGGTTGCTGGTAAAACCCCTTGAAAACCAATTAACGGGTCATTTGCACTTGCTCCCATTAAAAAGTTAAACTGAGCTCCATATCGCATTCCAAACATAAACTTTGGTCTTTCTTTCGAATCTGGAGAATCACTAAACGAGGCGCAATCAGTAGGCTTACCATTGTCCTCCTCTTTAGTTAAATATGGAAAACGATATCCTATTTTTAATTCTGCACCAACCGAGTGATAATAGGATTTAATAGGAGCGTATTCGTAATAACTTAACAAAGTTGCTCGAGCATGCGCACGAATATTAAAAAAGAATGGTGATCGTGTATTCATATGAAACCCAATTCCACCGAGAGCTGCAAGCCCCATATTCCCTGTAATATCATTAAGTTCTATTCCATTATAAAAATTACGATCATTCACAGGGAAACCAATACCAACTCCATAACTCAGAAAAAAGTAACGATACATATTGGTTAATGAACTTCCAGTTTTTCGCTTTCCTAAGTCAATTCTATTGGAACTTCCTAAGCGGTGACGCATAATTAATGGAACCTCTAATATTCTAGATTTGTTGACTACTTTATCTCCTAAGTTTTGAATCCCGAAATTGGTAATCAAATTATAATTGGGAATCTCACCCATTTCAAACTTTGTTCCTCCCTCCACATATCTCAACCCTGATTCGAGCGTTAACACGGTATTTAATTTATAGGCTAACAAAACCCCAAAAGATTTTCCCGGAAAATAAGGTTTATCTATTTCATTTCTAATATCAACGTATTCTTGATCAGTTATCCCTAACAAAAAAGTAGAATCGATATTAAATCGTTCTGCATCTACTATTGTGCGAATAAAAAACTCAGCAGACCCTGTTAAACCTACACTCACTCTACCCATAGGACCTTGAGCTAAAACAGCTTGAAATGCCAAAAGGACAAGTGAAATTGATAATGTTTTAACTTTTATTAAATACAAGAAGCTGATCTTTTGATGCTAAATTGTTTACTTTGTAAATCACAAAACTAATGATTTATTATTTTGTGGGTATCTTCGTAAATGCGCAAACTATCAAATGCTATCTAGATGTTTAAACACACAAAAATCACGTTAATTTTAATTTTTTTCTCTTTTGGGATTTTTGCTCAGCGTAACGGACCAATAAACTGGGTTTCTTTACAAAAAGCTGATTCTTTGTATCAAATTCAACCTAAACCTTTTTTTATAGATGTTTATACTGATTGGTGTGGTTGGTGTAAAAGAATGGATGCAACTACGTTTAGCAATCAAGAGATTGCTAATTACCTGAATCAAAATTTTTATGCTGTTAAGTTAGATGCTGAAACAAAAAATTCAATTCTTTTTAAAGGAAGCGTTTTCAAAAACACTCAACAAGAAAAAGTAAAGGTTTTATTGGATAGTTTAAACCTGGAATTAAAAATCATTTCCTCTAAATTATCATACAACGATTCAATTAAAAAAGCTCAAACTGCACTTTTTAAAAGACCGCTAAATATCAACCAATTACTTTTTAACTTAACGAATAAGCTCAGTGAGTCTGCGCATAACAAAGAACAATTTGACATCTTAAAAAAAGATATATTTTTAAAGCACAAGAAACAAAAAGCTATCGTGAGTGGTGCCGACTCAATGGTTCTTTCCAAGGAGGAACTTAAGGGATTTAAAAAGAGTTTAAAAACCATAAAAAAATCAGACACTTCATCTGTGAAAAATTTACTAACTGTTTTTGACATTCAGGTAAAAGAATCTAAGGATGGTATTGAAACATTATTAAACCCTAAAAAAGACAAAGAGTTGAAGAACGCCTTTCAACAAAAAGAAGCTCAACTAAAAAGTTTTGCACGTAGGGCTAGAAAAACAACCCACGATGTAGCTATTGAGTTATGTCAAGGACAAATGTCCTATCCTACTTTTATACTTTTATTTGGTGACTCTTTAAGTGCAAATATGCCTCTAAAAGGGTTTAAAAAAGTGGATGAATTATACGCTTACCTGGCATTTGTTAATGAAGGGATTTATAAATCAACAAGAGACGTAGCGAACTTTGTTTCGACATTTAAAAAAGTATACAACCCAAGCTTTAAGCCATCTAACGATAATATTAAATGGTTACGTTTTGATGAAGCAGTTAAGCGATCTAAAAAAAATAAAAAACAAATTTTTATTCATATTGCACATCCAAATAGCATCGCATCCAATTTAATAGATAAAAACAACCTAATAAACCCAACAACTGTTAAGAAAATAAACAGCAATTTTAATCCCGTGAAATTTCTGATTAATGACACAGTCTCCTACAATCATTTAGGAGCTCTTTACAAAAATGTAAATGGAATAAACCAGCTTGCGTTTTACCTTACAAAAAACCAATTAAGCTTCCCTAATTTTTCATTTTTAGATTCCCAGGGTAACGTTATAACTAACGTTCCTCAGTATTTTGCAGAAACCCAAATAAACCCTGTATTGGATTACTTTACAGAGGAAGCTTATAAAAAAAGTACTTACGGAGATTGGCTTAAAAACAGACCGCAATCTAAAAAGTAATTATCAAGGCGATTTACCTTGAATGTTTTAATTTTACAAATCAATTGACAAATCAATAATAAGATGAATACTGTAGAAGAATTTAAAAGCTATGTTGCTTCGGTTGAAGCAAAGCCAGGATACCAAAAACCATTAGCTTTTGGTTTAGGAGTTAAAAGAAGTAAAGGTGATAAAACTTTAGATGCTTATTTTCCATTAATTAATTGGGAAGTTTCCTTCGGAACAGCAGCAGTATTTGCCGATGTTGCAGATATTAAGTTTGGAAAAAACGCTGAATACGTTTTAGACATTGAAAAACTAAACGACTCTTACAATAAATTTTCTGCATTTCACGGAGATATTTCAGGACACGAAAACATTATTGCAATCAAAAACTTCTTGGAGAATTATTCAAACAATCACTCCTATTACAAATCTGAGGTAGTTGTTTATTTCTTGTTTGATAAGGATCAAGATGTTGAATCGGCTACTGAGGGGTATTTTAAATTACAAGCTTTATCGCAAAGATGTGTTGAGCCACATGGCACAAACTTAAACGGAGCATTTGGAAAATTAACAAATGTTGCATGGACAAATAAAGGACCTGTTTTACCAGAGGATTTATCTGCTGAAATTTCAAAGTATATTTTTACGGAACCTTTACAAGTAACTCATATTGATAAATTCCCATACATGGTGAACTATCATGCTCCAACAGGAACGAGAATTGTTTCAGGATCACAAGTAAGACTTGGTGCTTATTTAGGTGAAGGAACAACAGTAATGCCTGCTGGCTACGTAAACTTCAATGCTGGAACTTTAGGTAATGCTATGGTTGAAGGTAGAGTTTCAGGTGGCGTTGTTGTTGATAAGAATACGGATATCGGTGGCGGTGCGTCTATCATGGGAACCCTTTCTGGTGGTAACAAAAACGTTATTTCTATTGGTCAAGAATGTTTATTGGGTGCTAACGCCGGAACAGGTATATCATTAGGGTTTGGCTGTACAATTGCTGCTGGAGTATATATAACTGCGGGTAGTAAAATTGCGCTTTATAATTCAGCTAACGAACCTGTTAATTTAAGCAATGATGTTGTTGCTGAAGGTGAGAATATTGTTAAAGGAATGGATTTAAACGGAAAGGATAAATTGTTGTTTATCCAAGATTCTCAATCTGGAAAGATTGTTTGCAAACCAAACCCTAAAACGATTGAATTAAACACTGCTCTTCATGCAAACGACTAGTCTAGAAAGATTTTCTGATTAAGTTAATCATACTTCTAAGGCCCTAACAATTTTGTTGGGGCCTTTTTTATTTTTCACACTAATCTAAAAAAATAAATAATCAAGAAATTAATCGTCTTAACGATTTTAACATTCTTATTTATTTAAACAGACTCTAGAAATAAAATCCTTTTAAGAAACATATATTTGAGTTCAATGCAACATCAAAGCTCAAACTTAATCCCTTGAGCTAATGGTAAACCTTCACCGTAATTCAAGGTACAAGTCTGTCGTCGCATATATGCTTTCCAAGCATCCGAACCAGACTCTCTACCTCCACCCGTTTCTTTTTCCCCACCAAACGCACCTCCAATTTCTGCCCCAGATGTTCCGATATTTACGTTAGCTATTCCACAATCAGAACCAGCTACAGATAAGAATTTTTCGCTTTCTCTAATGTTCAAAGTGAAAATAGAAGATGACAATCCTTGCGGCACATTATTTTGTATTTCGAACGCCTCCTCAATTGTTGAGTACTTCATTACATATAATATTGGCGCAAATGTTTCGTGTTTAACAATTTTCAGATCGCTTTTAGCTTCTATAATTGTTGGTTTAATATAACAACCAGATTTAAACTTCCCCCCTGATAATACTTCATTACCTGATAACACTTTTCCTCCTTCTTTTATCGCTTGATTTATTGTTTTTTGATATGCTTTCACCGCATCCTTGTCAATCAGAGGTCCAACATGATTGGCTTCATTTAAAGGTGATCCAATTTTTAATTGACCGTAAGCCTTAACCAATTTCTCAATCATTGAATCATATTGTGACTCATGAATAATTAACCTTCTAGTAGACGTACAGCGTTGTCCGCAAGTTCCAACAGCACCAAAAACTACAGCTGGGATAGCATGCGATAAATCGGCATTTTGTGAAATTATAACAGCATTGTTCCCTCCCAATTCCAATATAGTTTTACCTAATCTAGATGCAACTGCTCGAGCTACACTTTTCCCCATTCGAGTAGAACCTGTTGCTGAAACAAGGGCTACTCTTGAATCTGTAGCCATTTGTGCTCCTATATCTCTACCACCAATGATCACAGAGCAAATTCCTTCAGGTAATTTATTCTTTTTAATCACCTTCTTCATTATTTCCTGACAAGCTAATGCAGTAAACGGAGTTTTTTCCGATGGTTTCCAAACACAAACATTTCCACTAACCCAAGCCAAAGCGGTATTCCACGCCCAAACAGCTACTGGGAAATTAAAAGCTGAGATAACCCCAACAACTCCTAAGGGATGCCATTGCTCCATCATTCGGTGCTCCGGTCTTTCAGAATGCATTTGCAATCCGTATAACTGGCGAGACAACCCTACTGCAAAATCGCAGATGTCAATCATCTCCTGAACTTCCCCCAACCCCTCTTGTAAGCTTTTACCCATTTCATAGCTCACCAATTCTCCCAAGGCTTGCTTTTGCTTTCTTAAACCTTCACCAAACTGACGAACAACTTCACCACGTTGTGGAGCAGGCATTAACCGCCATTCCTTAAAAGCCGATTCAGCTTTTTTAATAACCTTATCAAAATCAGTAGAAGAACCGCTTTTTACACTTCCTATATTTTTTCCATCTACAGGGGATTTAATTGAAAATATTTCTCCACCTCCTTTCCAACTTTTATGACCTGTACTGACTCCTTGAAAGGGAGATTTTATATTATTTTTAATTAGAATATCTTTCATACTAACTAGAGTTTTACTGTTAAATCATTTACCAAGTATCACAAATAAAAAAGATCATCTAACCGTATCACCTTTTTCATACAGACCACCACTTTTTGTTTTCTTAAAGGCTTCAAACGAAATTTCCTCTTGCTTAATAAAACCCTTATTTGGTAATTCACCTTTGTCAACCAATTCAATCACTGCAGCAATAGAAGCAGCAGTTGTCCATGAAATAGCTCTCCATTCCTGCCCTTCAATTTCCATTGGAAAAAAAGCTTTATAATATTCGTTTCTAAAAAGTTTTTCATTTTTCCAGCCTTCAACAACAGCATAAATATAAACCACATCCTCTTTTACAGGAGGCTTAGCATTTTCGAGAATTTTGGTTAAAGTTTCTTTGTCATCCTTCATTATCAATTCGCTAATTAGAAACTTCATTAATTTCCCATGACCAGGATACCTTATTGATTTATAATTCAGTGTATCTACCTTTCCCTCATAAGTTTCGCACATTGTACCAAGTCCACCCGAGGTTGTGAAAGCCTCAAATTCAAGTCCACCAATATTTATATATTCAAAACCATTTAAAGAAGTTACCATTTTTCGTTCTCCGTGATGAATCGCTTCTGCATCATTTATATATTCATTAATTACACCAGCCGGAGACCATGTGAAGGAATATGCCATTTGACCGTTAGGATAACGAGGCAATGCCCCTACCCTTAATTCTATATCTCTTAATTTTGTAAATTCATTTGCTAAATTAGCGCCAATAATTCCAATAACTCCCGGAGCCAAACCACACTGAGGAGCCATTACACCTTTAGAGGTTTTACTTAATTCTCGAATATAATTAGTGGTTTCTATATCCTCTGTAAGATCGAAATAGTGAATTCCTAAATCATGGGCGATCTTAGCAATTGATTTGTTTAAAAAATATGGAAGAGCCGAAACAACAGCTTCATTCTCTTTTAAAAGATTCGTCATGAACTCAACATCAGTTACATCTCCTTCAATCACCTTAAAAGGTAATTGAAAATCGTAATGTGGTTTTTGCCTATCTACTCCTATTACTTCGTATTGCTTACTTAACAATACACCAACTAAAGTCCCCACTTTCCCTAAACCTAAAGCAACTATTTTTTTCATGTCTTATCCTTTAAAAATTAATAATACCCCGCTCTGTTTTACGTTCTTTTTTTTATTTGATTTAAGTTAGTGCTCTCAAATATTTTATCAGCATTCCCTACTTCAAAACCTTCCCGGCGATGTTCTCTTTTAATTTCTTTAGTAGGCAAACCTTCGAACTTCTTTAATACCTTCCGCTCACAAAACTCAACGTAACTCCCAGCAATTTCATGGTAATCACCATTCGCAAATTTGGCATTACATAACTGGGAAACTGTTGAGCTTTGGATTAAAAATCCATCAGCACTTTTTTTGACTATCCCACCGGAATCATTAAGGATTACTCCAATTGATTTTAAAAAAAAATTAAACTTTTCAAGCGTGTTATACCCCTCTTGCAATTCATGAACAGAGATTGTATAATGATTCAAGTAATACCGATTATAAATTACCCAAGCCGCATATTCACTTTCTGCCTGAAGTGTTTTAAAATCCTCCCAACTTGGTGCACTCCACAAAGGAGAATGTAAAAATTGATCAACCATACTTGCTTCATCAAGGTTTAGTTCATCAACTGGATCTGATATTATGTGCTTTGTATACTTTTTTATTATTCGCTGAACTCCAACCGACAATTCATTAACCCTTAATTCACTTATAAAAATTCTTGGTAAACTATCCTCAGGCGGTGAATACCATCTTGCATTTAATTTTTTGGATTCAAAATTATAATCATCTTCAGCTTTATATCCATAATGGACAAATATCTTCTCAAAAGATTGAATACCAAGATTAGGTAGACCCATTGTCCTAAAAGCAATGTGATCATTACTAATATCTTCTTCTCTTTTGATTACGTTTTGATCAATCAGGGCTTTTGTAACCTTTGATACGTCCGGAACTCGCTTTTTGTATCTGCGCATTAACCCTTTTAAAACTTCATATATTGGATTCATGTATTACCAGATTTGGTTAGTACTATATAAATAAACCTTAAATTCAATAAAATGTTTCATCGTATCTACAGCAATAAACCTTTAAAAACACAAAATCACCTGAGTTTCCTCAAGTGATTTTGTGTTTTCAAACTGTTGTGTTTTTGTAATTAATTTGAAGAAACTTCTTGATTAATTTTTGTTTTGTAAAGGTTACAGTAGGAATTAAAAATTTTGTTTGCTTGATCTAAGCCCAAAATGTAAGCTTTCTTTAAGTCATAGCAAGCATCATACGAATATCTAAACCTTGCTTTTGCCAAAGCTCTATTAAAGTAAGCAATCGGCTGATTATCATTTAATTTGATAGCAATATCATAATCAGAAATAGCTTCAACACTTAATCCTAACAAACCATAATACACTCCACGCTGCAAAAAAGCTTTAGGATTCACACTGTCTTGTGCTATATATTTATCCATGTGCGCAATCTTTGCTTTATACTCCTTTCTTAAAGAATCCGATAAATCATTATTATAATATTTTTGAACTATTGTCTGAGCTGAATCTACTTGAGTTTGCTGTGCATTCATAAATCCAAAAGCAAAAAGAAGTACGTAAAGTATAAGAAATTTCATAAACCTACGTTAACTCGTGTGTATTAAAAAGCGAATTATGAATATGGTTAAATCGACATCAAACAATTCGTCAATAATATTAATTATTTTGGAACTTTAATCGTATCGCTATTTAATTTTGCCATATGCCTTCCACATTGCTGCATCATTAATGTATTGGCTTGCATTAGTCCTAAATCCCGAGATTTCTTCAAATCTAAACAGGCGTCATAAGTGTAAAAGAATCTTGCTTTACTTAGTGCTCTGTTATAGTAAATAATTGGTTGATCATCACTAATTAATAAAGCTCTGTCATAATCCTTAATCGCTTGGACATGCAACCCTAAGGTTGCCCAATAAGAACCTCTATTTATATAAGCACTTATATTAGATGTGTCCTCTTGAATTTGCTGAGAAAAAATCTCAATAATGGCTTTTGCCTGTGCTCTTTCTGCTTCTGTTAAGTCTAAGGTAAATAAATCGCTAACATCATAATCAACAGAGGTCTTAATTTTCTGATCACTAACGGTTGCAGAGGTGTCAATATAAACTCCACCTTCCTTTTCTTCGTATGAATTTAATTTAGGTATGAATACTTTTTGAGCAGTAGCACCAAGTCCGAAAACAGAAATCAATAAAATTAATAGAGTTTTATTCAACGTCAATTCAAAGTGTTTCAAAGGTATTTGTTTCAAAATCATACTTAATTTATATTCAATTGTTACGAATTTTCACCGTCAATAAATTGGTTAAAACAGCTTCTAAATTTAAATATTAAAAATAACAAATATAGTGATAGATGAATAAATATTGTGATAATAAAAATATCTAGGTAAATAAAAGAGAAAAAGATTTAATTATATCTAATTTTTTGTCCGATTCTTAATGTATCCTTCTTATTCGTACTATTTAATCTACAAATTCTACTAATTGAAACTCCATATCGTTTTGATATTCGCCACAAACTATCTCCACTTCGAACACGATGATATTTTATTTTACGAACCTCTTTTAGAAAAATAAAATTCTCTGCATCTAATGCTAATGATTGATTCTTGATTTTAAAGGTAGAATCATTTATTTCAAAAACATCATGTGGATTTAAAGGTTCACCTAAGTATCTTGTTTCAAAATGTAAATGACTTCCTGAACTTCTTCCTGTATTCCCTCCAAGCCCTAGAGTTTCTCCAGCTGCTAATTTATCTCCTTCACTGACAATTCTTTTGCTTAAATGTGCATACAAGGTTTCCAATCCATTTTCATGGCGAATGACAATTACGTTCCCATATGTAGAACTGTATCTAGCAATCCGTACCATTCCGTCAAATGCATTTCTAACGCTATCTCCGGTCTGTAATTTAATATCCACACCGTAATGAGGCCTTGAGCCTCTCCATCCATAATCAGAGGTTAATCTACCCACCCAAGGACTTCCAAAGTCACAGCTATCATGTGCCACTTGTATAAGTGTTGTATCTTGTTTTTTCGTTTGGTCAACCTTTAATCCCCAAATCTTTTTTTGATCAAAACCACAATACAAATCAAAAGCGGGTATATTAAATAAACTATCGTTGATATTCCAAACAGAAGGCTCCACATCAACGGAGGTAACCGCAGTTTTATGTAAAAGGAAAACATTTACAGAATCAGGATTAGGATTAGCCATAACTTTAAAGCCAATAAACAATCCAAAACAAAAGAAAACTCCTTTTAACATACCTCAAAAATAAATAGGATAAGTAAACGGAACCAAAGTGCTAGGTATAGTTTTACACACTTAGCTTTTCACAGTAAAAAAAACATTAAAAACCTAGGTGTTTACAAACTTTCTTAACGTTTGAGGATTCTTATTTCTTTACAATTCTTTTTGACACCGCAGTGCTTTCAGTTTCTACTTTCAAAATATAAACACCTGCACGGAGTTTATGTCCAAATTCAACAATTCCATTTTTAAAGTTTATTTTTGAAACTAAAACTCCTTTTAAATCTACAACCTCCAACACTCCAGACTCTAAACTAAAAAAGTTAAATTCATTTGTTGAAGGATTGGGGTAAACTCTAAAAGGCTCTTCATTCACTGCTTCATAACTTACCGTTAAACAAGCTTTTGTATTTGTTGGATCAACTACAATTGTAACGGGTACTTTCATACATTCCTTACCTGCAGAAATTTTCATATTTGTAAACAATCCATAATTAGTACTTGCCGTGTAAGGCCCTGACCATTTTTCGTAACAAAACTTATCAGAAGAAATCACACCTTCAATTAAAAAGTCAGAAGATGCTTGTGTACCATCCATGATTAGACTCACAGAAGAACCAACAGCATTAATATAATAAGTTCCAGGAGCAATACCCATCCAATCTAAAGAAATTTCCTGAGTTCCTCCAGAAACAGAAAAAGATTTTGTCTCTAAAATAGTTTCAGACTCATTTAATAAATTCAGTTTAAGAGTTCCGGCTGAAGAAGGATTTAAAGATATTTTAAGAATAGATAATTCTGACAAAACTTCGATTTTAGTCGCATAATTAGTTGCCGAAACAGCCCAACCTCCTGAAGAAACAGGCTTTAAGGTGGTATATTCTGTTAAAGCAGAACCGGCTCCTCCCATCCAATAAGTTGTAGTATTATCTATTATTTCTATGAATTCTTGGTCCGTAACTAGTGGCGTTGATGAAAATTCTGAGCTATACCATTTCACTGTTTCATTTGCGATTAAAATGGATTCCATTCCTGAATTACACACCGTGTCATTATTCGCATAAGGAACTTCTGAAGTTACTGTTGTACTTGCACTAACAGCAGAGCAGCCTGCTGCCATGACTGACACTTTGTATACACCACCTTTTTTTGCTTCAATAGATTTTCCCGTTTCACCAGCAATCTCAATATTATCGCGAAACCATGTGATTGTTCTACCAACTGAACTAATTCCAGCGTCTAATGTCACACTAACCGGATCACACAACTCGTAAGGACCTCCTAAATCTGGAGACTCTAAGGTTCCTGTAATTTCTATATCGTCTGATGAATTACATCCATTTTCCCAAACCTCTAAAGTATAAACCCCCGTGGAGGTCACATTAAAAGTATTAGCAGTTGATGATTTATCTACTAAAGTTTGAATTCCTTTCTTCCATGTAAAGGTTCTTCCTGATGCTGTTTCAACACCACCATCTAATTGTAAATTTGTAACACCACAAATGCTTTGATCTAATCCTAAATCAGGCTGAGGAGCGTCACAACCATATGGACTCATGGCATCAGATAAAGCTTTTAATAAGGAATATTCATCAAATCGATCATAAGTAACTTCCCAAATTAGAACTCCAGCACCACCTGCGCCCATAATGTAATCTACCTTTTGTTTTAGTAATGGCGCACCATTATAATAAAAATCGCCACTATTGTTTTGGTTAAAATACTTAGCGGGGTCTGATTCAGATATTTTCCCATAAGTAATGTTGTAAAAACCACCTGATGGTAAGGCTCTTGAAGTTTTATGACGAGCATAAAAGGGAACTCCTAAAATAATTTTTTCAATTGGGCATCCTTTGGTTACCCAATCGTTAACGTTGTTTACTCCATCGGCATAGGATGAGTGATTATTATCCCCTGAAATATTCCGTCCAATGTCGTAAGACATTACATTCAAATAGTCAATGTATTGAAATGCGTCTGATGAACAATAATCTGTATGATAAACACCTTGGGAACCAACAGATGGTGTTTCACCTCCAACGGCTATTGCAATTTTCCATTCATCTCTTTTGCCTCTTGACAAAAACTCATCATGAACTGCTTTTAATATATTCACTTGCGATATTTGTGCACTTGCTGTTTTTGGGAACTCCCAATCTAAATCCCAGCCTTTCATGCCAGTAGACTCTAACATATCCGCAATTTCGTTAGCATAATTTGCTACTGCTGTAGGGTTTTTTCCTAGAGACTCAAACATAGATGAATTGGTTGCTCCTCCAGAAGAAAAATGTAAATCCACTCCATGATCAATACATTTTTGACGAATAGTTTCAAATAATGTTAAACTAAATGGATCAGGCAATTCGCCATTTGCATCCGGTGTAATAAAGCCATATATAAAATCAGTCATATCACCCCAGTTCATCAGATCTGTTCTAGTTGAAGCCTCGGCGAGGTTTACATCCATGTAACCAACTACTTTTTGAGCGATTGAGAAATTAAAAGTAAAGACAATGAAAATTGATATTAATATTCTTTTTAAGTTTTTCATTACATGTTTTTAACCACCTATTGTAAAGAAGGCGAAATGAGAAAAAATATAAAAACTTTACTGATTTTGGTAATAAGGTAAAGTCATTAGGCCTTTCTAATTTATAGTATTTTGATTTAGAAACAAAAAAATATACCCCTTCAGTTTCTTGTTTTAGACAAACTTCAATTTTGTATCGATAAAATTATTTAATAATAACCTCATCCATAAAAATCCAAGCCGGCCTACCTTCTCCATTAAAACCAGCAGGTATAATTTGATTTGCTACGATTACTTTCACAAATCTAACTTCGGCAGGTGTATGAACCTTAAACTGAACAATAGGACGTCCTGTTTTCCTTTTAGCCAATGAACCAATTACAGAAAATACTTTATTGTCGACTGAGCCTAGTACAATCATTTTTTGAGGGTGATGAACCCAATCATTAACTTTATTATTAAAATTAATGGATACGGAATTGATCTTTTGGATTGAGTCTAAATCAACAATAAATTCTACATCATTTCCTTCATAACCTAACCATTCTCCATCAGCATAAGATTGCGTAAATTCAATACCATTTACTAAAGTCTGCTCTTTATTTTCGAGCGCGTACTTATCACTTGGTGTCGTAATAAAATTTAACCTCTTTCCTATTCCTTTATGTATTGTAAATTCCTTTTCTGAAATTATTCCAGCATAAATACCATTCTCTACAGGAACAGCTTTAATAAGTTGTCCTTTAACGTACTCAAAAGGTTTACCGTATATTAAAGAATCAGGTAAAGGGTCAGAACCGTCAGTTGAATATGCAATTTGAACAGCTCCATTATTCGATGTTAACTTCACCAATAAATTTCCCTTTTCATTTATTCCAGCTTGGTTGATCGACACTTCGTGAAACCTATTTTCGCTTATTGTAAATAAGCCTTTGTTTATTGATTCGTATCCTAATAATGAATCTTTCGGAACCTCTCCCCAAGTTGTAAACATATGCCCCAACATATTAGAATCTTGTTTAGCATAAGAATAACGTATAAAGGCATTTGCAGCTTCAACATTCTTCCAAGAAGATGGTAAAACTCTAAAACCTTTTTCTAAAAATAAATCGACCGATGGATATTCATTCTGAGTTAGGTAATGCCAGTCACAAATAATAATATCTTTTGGAACACTATCGATTGCTAAAAAAGTGCCATTTGTTGATGCTTCCCAACTACCATAGCCATACTTACTAGCATCAATTAGTCGATCACCCCAAATGTATAACTGTTTGCCTTGCTTTTTTGTAAAGTAATCGTGAAACTCCCTTACTACTTTTCCAAATAAAAAAGCAGGATCCATTCCTTTTGTACTGGGAGACTTTAAACTCCCCAAAAGAAAAACCTCATCCATTCCTAAATGAACCCCATCAGCATTAAAAGCATCAATTATCTCATCAATCATTGGAAAAACAATCTCATTTACTTTAGGGTTCATCAAATCCCATTCTCTACAGTACAGAGAATCGTTATTGGCAAATGCTCCAGGGGTTAAATCCAGTTCAGGATAAACGGTTAACAATTTCATTGTGTTTTCAGCCCATGATTGATGTCCTAAACTTTGGAATTGAGGTACTATACTAATTCCATAATCCGAACAGATATTCGCAAATTTCCGAGCTCCGCTTTTAGTAATTACGTTTTCGGTTTGTTGTAATTCGGGGTGAGACTTGAATTTGAAATGGTAATCAATTTCTAAAAAAATAGTGTTGATTCCTTTATGGGCTAACGAATCTATTTGACCGGACAACTGCAGCAAATCTTCATTTGTATTATAATCTAACAAATGAATGCTTTTAATTTGTTGCGCTTTGGAAACAAACGTAATTAATACTATTAAAAGGAATAATATCTTTTTCATCTCTAAAAAACTTAAGAATACAAAAATGCGATTTAATCTGAGATAAAAACAAGAAATTAACAGGACAAGGTTTGGACAATATCACTCCTCTTTCTTTTCAGGCACAGGATCGTACCCAGAAGTTCCCCATGGATGACACTTTAACAATCGTTTTACTCCCATCCAAACGCCTTTAAATGGACCCCAAATTTTAATAGATTGAATCGTATAACAAGAACAAGTTGGCTGATGACGACATGAAGAAGGAAACCAAGGACTTATTAATCCTTGATATATTCTCACTAAAAAAATAAAAAGTTTTGAAAACAATTTCATACCTTAAAATTAAGCATTGCTCTCAAAGAAAAACAATTAAAAACAAACCTTAATTGTGGTAAAGCTTAAAGAATTTTATAACATCTAACGCAGGAACTCTATTATCAATACTTTCCAACATCGAATCTAAAAGATTACTTACTGCAAATGGATTTAATCCTAATTTAAATCCAATATCCTTACAGAATGTTAATTCTTCTGGAGCTAAATATCCATCAATTTTAATAACTAATAAAAAAGTATAAAACAACACAATCCTTTGATCCTCTCCTTTAGGAGGATGAAAATCGACTTCTTTTCCAAGTAATCCGTCAATATCGATTTTTGTAATATTAAGTTTCTTCCCAATCTTATAAATAAAGTCCATTTCAATTTCGGACTCCACATGGTCAACTCTTGTTAGGGTTAATAAATTGTGAAGTAAACTCAACTTTTCGTTATAGTTTAAATTATTCATTTTGCGTTGTTTTTGTAAACTACCATTACAGCTATTTATATTAACGTAATTATTTGATTTAAGGTTACTTACCAAAAAAAACTAAGGTAGCTTAATGAGTGCATCAGCAAACCATTTAGCCATTGCAACCCTATTATCAACAACAGTAAATCTTTTCTGATCTTTGGGGTTCTGAATATTACCCAACTCTATGTAAACCCCGGTTGGCATTGCTTCTCTGAGCATATGAAGGTTTCTTGGTTTTACAGTTCCCTTATAGCCCCTTCCTTTTTGATATTGGCCATATTTTGATTTCACAGTAGAATACATCGTTTTAGCTAAATTTTTACCACTTTTACTTTTAGGATAATAGTAAAAAAACATATCCACTCTACTTCCTTCATTTCTAGAATCTACATGAACAACAACCATTCTTTGATAAGTCACACCTTTTTTTTTGTGTTTTCTATACAATGTATTTATAGAACCAACTCGCTGATTTAAACGTTTAACCTGATTAATGGGCATTTTTTGGTTCGGATACGTTACCTCATCCTTATCACATTTCAATAGGGATACATCACGAATCCCATCGTTCTTATCTCTTGTAATAATGTAAACCGTAGCTCCTTTTTCAATCAATCTTCTGCCTAATCTTAAAACAACATCATAAGCATATTCATCTTCACAAATAGTTTGCCCCTTACATTTACCAACTGCACCAGGGTCTGGCCCACCATGACCACTAACCAAATAGTAAACCCTACCCTTTAATTTTGCAGATTTTATTTTAATGTCTTTATATTTTTTTCCGAAAATATCATAAGAAACCATTTTGTTTTCAACGATTGGGTGCTTTACCCCTGGCTTGACTTTCTTGTTTTGTTTTTCATAACAAGATTTCAAAAAATAAGGAATCCATAAAGCACCACCCTTTGTGTATCCTTTACTTTTTAAAGGTGTTTTTATAATTTTCTCATTCCATTTTTGAATGGATTTTGCTTGATCATAATTCGAAATCCCGATTGTTCCACGAATACTTTTCCCGTTATACTTATATATCTGAATTGGTAATTTATACGACTTACCCTTTATTAAATACTGCTGCTCAGTCATTGAATTAAGCGCCAAAAACTTGTCTTTACTGCATTGATCCGATAGATTGTATTTTTTCAATAATAAAATCCGATTATCGCCGGATTTCGCTAAAACTGTAAGCCATTTCTGCGCAGAGGCAAGCTGGACAGAAAGCAATAAAATTAGTATTAAACGCATTAACCAAATTTAAAAATTTGTTTAAACCCTCAGATGCCAATAAAATAATTGTATTAAAAAAAAGCTGTTGATTGTCAAAACGATTTTATTTAAAGCACATCAAAAAATGTTTAATAAATACTTTTCAACTTATTATCTAACGTTTTTAAACCTCTTAAAAACATTGTTTCTAATTGAGATTTAGCATCAAAAAGGTACAGCATAAGATTCCCTTCAAAATTCATACTCCATTTTATAACTGTCCCATTTTCACTCGGTGCTATTTCAAATAAATAAGTCAGAGGTTCAATTTTTTGAATACCCACCTTCATTTCAATTTTATTCTCACCAATGTTTTCGACCGAATAAAATCCAACGATTGATTCAGTTGAATCTGTTAAATCTAAGGTTTCAATACCGTTTCGCTGCGTCAAATTTAACGTTACTGAAGAATCAATAATCGTTTTAGGATCCCAATTTGGAAAATTTGAAACATCGGACACATAATTCATCACCTCTTTTGGAGAAGCGCTTAATTCATAACTAACACTTGGTTGAATATCTACTTTTATAAAAGTTATAATAACAGCAAATAAAACAAAACCTAATACCGAAAACCCTAAAATCCTTTTAATCACAATTATAAATTTTCAACAAAGATAAGTATAGTTAATAGTTATAAGAATGATTAACTTTACACCATGTTCAATGTAATTCTTAAGTCGGGGAAAGATGCATCTCCTAGAAGGTTTCACCCATGGATTTTTTCAGGTGCTATTAAAAAAATAAAAACCGCTGCTGGGCAAGATGCTGAGCCTCAAGAAGGAGATTTAGTTAGAGTAACCAGTAACAAAGGTGACTTTTTAGGTACTGGTCATTATCAAAATGGCTCAATCGCGGTTCGAATTTTATCATTTCAAGATGTTGGAATTGATGAAGATTTTTGGACAAAAAGAATTAAGGAAGCTTACGAATTAAGACAACAAATTCACCTTACCGACAACAAGTCCACAAACATTTATCGTTTGATTCATGCTGAAGGTGATGGATTACCGGGATTAATTTTAGATTACTACGCAGGAACAGTTGTTGTCCAATCACATTCAATTGGAATGCATTACGCTAAAGACATTATAGTTAAAGCTATTAAGAATGTTTATGGTGATAAATTAAAGGCCATTTTTGATAAATCAGAAGGAACACTTCCTAAAACGGGACCTGTTCAAGTTGAAGATCATTACATCTACCAATCAGAGGACTTTACTTCAGTTGGTTTAGAGCATGGTTGTAAATTCAAAATTGATTGGGAAAAAGGACAAAAAACTGGATTCTTCATTGATCAAAGAGATAACCGTGCATTACTTGCTTCCTATTCGAAAGGAAAAAAAGTGTTAAATACATTTTGTTACACTGGAGGTTTCTCAATCGCAGCGTTAAATAATGGAGCCGAACATGTAGATTCTGTTGATGCTTCCGCAAGAGCTATTGATTTAACCAATGAAAATGTTGAGTTAAATGGATTTGTAAATAAGCATGGATCTCACGCTATTGACACCTTTAAGTTCTTTGAACAAAATGATTGTTCTCAATATGACGTAATCGTTCTCGACCCTCCTGCTTTTGCTAAACATCAAAATGTCAAACACAATGCAGTTAAAGGATATAAACGATTAAACGCGATGGCGTTAACAGCTATGAAACCGGGATCTTTATTGTTTACATTTTCCTGTTCTCAAGTAGTTGATTCTAAATTGTTTTACAATACAATAATGGCAGCAGCTATTCAGACAGGAAGAAAAGTTAGAGTATTACACCAGGTAACTCAACCAGCCGATCATCCAATTAATATTTATCATGCTGAAAGTCATTATTTAAAAGGACTTGTTTTACAAATTATCTAGTAGGAAAGCTGCTTTTTAAAAAAAATAAAATTTGAGTTTAAATCTTGAACGATTTAAACTTCACCCCACAAAAACAAAAAAATGTTCAACGCTTTACCAAACATCAACTTTAAAGATTCAAAAAACTTTTTCTTAATCGCAGGACCATGTGCTATCGAGGGAGAACAAATGGCAATGGATATTGCGGGTGAAATCGTTGAAATCACGAACGAATTAGAAATCCCATATATATTTAAAGGATCCTTCAAAAAAGCCAATCGTTCAAGATTGGATTCTTTCACAGGAATAGGCAATGAAAAAGCTTTGGAAATTTTAAAGAAAGTTGGTGAAACGTATAACATTCCAACAATAACCGATATCCATGTTCCTGAAGATGCAGCTTTAGCAGCTAAATATGTGGATGTGCTTCAAATTCCAGCTTTTTTGTTCCGACAAACAGATTTATTAGTTGCGGCAGCGAATACAGGAAAAGTAGTAAGTATAAAAAAAGGACAATTTGCCGGACCAGAAGCAATGAGTTTCGCTGTGGATAAAGTAAAAGACTCTGGAAATAACAATGTTTGGATTACAGAGCGAGGAACCACATTTGGATATCAGGACTTAGTAGTCGATTTCAGAAGCATTCCTGTAATGAAAAACTATGCGCCTGTTGTTATGGATATTACCCATTCACTCCAACAGCCAAACCAAACCAGCGGAGTAACTGGAGGAAAACCTGAGTTAATTTCAACCATTGCAAAAGCAGCTGTTGCAACTGGTGCTGATGGACTTTTCATCGAAACACACCCTGATCCTTCAATTGCAAAATCTGATGGCGCTAATATGTTGCAATTAGAAGGTTTAAAACCTCTTTTGGAGCAATTATTAAGAGTTCGACAGGCTGTTATTTAAATCAGAGAAAACCATTTTTATTTAACCTAAACCTTTTGCAATAGAGATTTAAATTAATTATTGTTTTATGAATTGCTTGTTTTAAGTAGATAAATAAAACATATAATTACTTAGTTCGTTGGTTTCTTCAACAAATCAATCTTTTTACGCTTCTTAAACGCAAATAAACCTATGGCTGTTATTGCCCCATTAATGGCTAAAATTTCAAATCCAAGTCCCAAATAAGTAGCTAATAAATAACTTGAAACAGCACTAAAAACGGCTATAAAAGGAACTGCTTTATCACGAACTTGAATTTTGGTTAATATTCCAATTCCGTACAATCCCAATAAGGGACCATACGTAAAACCTGTCCACTTAAAAAGGGCCCAAACAATACTGTCTTCATTAATTGCTTTGAAAATCATAATTACACCAAATAAAACAAAGCTCATTAAAATATGAACCCATGTTCTTGTCTTTTTATCTTCTTTCTCTACAATATCCAAACACACACTCGTTGTTAAAGATGTTAAAGCCGAGTCAGCACTTGAATAGGCTGCCGCAATTAAGCCAATTAAAAATGTTCCACTCAACCATAAAGGAAAGTAACCATACTTCGCGAGAGATGGATATATTTGATCGGTAGTCACATCAACCATTTCAGCCCCTTGCCGCATTTGATACAATGGTTTTTGACCCGCCAATCCTGAATCATTCACAAAATCAACCATTTGAAAAGTTAAATCTCCACTTTCCATAAACGTCTCAAATAGCAAAACACCTAATGCAAGAAAAGCAAAGTTGATTGGAATCAAAACCAAACTAAACCAAAAGATATTTTTTGACGCCTCCTTAGCGTTTTTACAGGTTAAGCTTTTCTGCATGATGTCTTGATCCAACCCAGACATAACGATAGCGAAAACGACTCCATTAAACAATCCTAGCCAAGGGTTTTCTTGTTTCAAATTACCCCCTTCAAACGAAAACATTTCACTTGATTCAAGCATATTCCAAAGACCTGAAAACCCATTCGTATTCAAGTCTGCCAAAAAGTAAATAGTAGACCCCGCAGCTATTAAAATTGCAGCAGTCTGTAAAGTATCCGTCCAAACAATTGTTTTAATTCCACTTTTAAAAGTATATACCCAAATTAATGCGATTGTCGTTAAAACACCTAACCAATAAGGGATTCCAGTTGGCGTAAATAAGAAAATATCTAAAACTTCAGCCACCAAATACAAACGCAATGAGGCTCCAATAATTCTGGATACTAAAAAAGAAATTGCGCCCGTTTTAAATGAACGAACACCAAATCGATCCCTTAAATAAGTATAAATTGAAGTTAAATTTAAGCGGTAATAAAGTGGTAATAAAATAAATGCAACAGCCAAATAACCAAAGAAAAAACCAAAAGTCATTGGCATATATAACATCCCTTTGGCATAAACCGATCCTGGGATGGAAATAAAAGTGATACCGGATAAGGTTGCCCCAATCATACCAAAAGCAACTAAAAACCAAGGGGACTTACGATCTCCGGTAAAAAAAGATTTCTCAGAACTATTTCTAGAAGTTAGATAAGAGATCCCAATTAGTACTAAAAAGTAAATCAAGATTATGATTAAAGCGATACCCCCAGTCATGCTAATTAATTTTAAACCAATTTAAATTAATACTGGGTTGATATTTAAGAAAAATAAAATAGTTGTTATGAAACTTATGTTAAATTCAATTAATGTGTACAAAATAAAAAATGGGCCACAAGCCCATTTTAATAAATATGTCTATGTTTTTAATTTAATAAAAACTTGTTCCTTTTAAATGTTTCCATCAATGCTAAGGTTACAGGGTATTTTCGAACCTCTTTCATCTCATACCTTTTAACTGCCAATTTCTTTAGATTTAAAATTTTAACCTCTTCATTTGTTAAATTCTCTTTTTCAAAAATATCTGCAATATCGTCTAAGGTTTTTAAGTATTCAGAAGTAGAGTTAATATCCATTGTCTATATTTTCCCTAAAATTAGGGTCAAAAAACCAACTTGTCAACCTTAAAATTATCGCGTCCTTGTAACTGTCGCAATATCAACGAATAAAAAGTCTCTTTTTCTTTTTCTCTCCTTAACTAAGTCATCAATCTTAACCACTAATCTTACCTGAACAGGTTGTTTTGCTCTTTGTAAAAATATATCATTTTCATCTTTTGCCTTGAGCAAAATAAAATAATGCTCCTTCCAACTAACTTTTATCGGAGAATCCAACTTTACTAAATACCAATCTTTTTCCCAGGATAAAAGCTCTCTCTTAACGACCTCTCCCTTAATTGGAAAATGGTTAGACAATACTCCATAATCACCGTAGCTATCAATTGTCACTTTTGCACCAATTATTTCCTTTAAGTTAAAGTGTTTTACATCTAACCTAGGAATACTAAAAAGCAAGTTCCAATCCCAAAATTTGAGTGGCGCCCAATAGTTTGGGATATAATCAAACCTACTTAATTTAGATGTTAAAAAAATTAACAAAAACAGTCCTGAGTACAAATCTTTTTGCAACTCATTGTTCGCAACTTCAGCATTAAAACGCCAAGCCATCATGAGATATTCGAACAAGAAAATAGCAGACAACCCAAACAATAGATAACTATTTAATCTATCGGGATTGTATGTCCAAATCACCTTTCGATTATAACTATTATTTAAACAATTATTAATCATCGAAACCCAAAGCACCATGCTAATCAATAACCAAATAAATGTAATAAAACTAAAACTTCGAGCAATTCTGTTGATCAACCAAAAATCATAAAACCCGTGAAAAATGGCAGCCAACATGTAGAAAAATCCAAAATAAAACAACCAGTTTCTTTTCTTAGCAAATTTACCTATTACAACTCCATAGGCTACAAGTGAAGTATTAAACATATGAGTTACTGTTGATGAAAGAGAACGCCCTTGAATAGTACTTAAACCTCCTTCGTCAAAGTAAATAAGGTTCTCTACAAAAGCGAAACCCAAAGCAGATATTGAAGCAAAAACAATATAATCTATAGGCTCTTTTAACTTCTTAGAGAAAATCATAACCAAAACAAGGGGAATAATTTTCACGAACTCTTCAATCATTCCTATCCCGATTACAGAATATAAAAAATCATGGAAAAATGAATCTTCAAATTTAAATCCTAAAACATTAGTGTTGAAATCAGTTAAAATGGAAGTCCCAAAAGCGAAAAACATACCTAAAAAAAGAACTTCAATAGCTAACAACCACCTCTTTTTAAGATACTTATGAATAAAAATCAAATAAACAAACCAAACAATTAGAATCAATAAAGCCCCCATAAATCCAATAGCATTAACACCGCTAAAAAATCGACTAAAAATAGCTTTCGAATACCCTTCTACGTCTCTTAAATAAAAATAGGTGTACCGCTTTACTTTGTTAGGAGTATTGGCAAAAGCTGTAGAATCTTGAAAAAAACTTAACAGTTCGTATGGTTTTTCGTATCGCTTATAAGTATTAGCCAATTCCCTGTAGGCTAACTTATTAGTAGGGTTTGAAATAATTTCGATTCTTAAGTATTCAACAGCCTTATCATAATTTGCAAACCCAAAGTAACTACCATATACAAAGTTTAGGTAATCCATCTTTTGATTGTGAATCCCTACAAAACTAGAAAGCGATTCTTCAGCTAAACCCAAATGAAAGAAACAGACTCCCCTTCCAAATTTACCGATATCTGAAATTTCATCAAACGGATGACAAGACATTCTTGTATAATATTCAACCAATTTGTTGTTGCTTGATTTTAATTCGAGAGAGGAGGGGTCATATTCTGAAGCAATCTTAAAATGTGTTGCAATAAAATTAAAGTGATGAGCTACATTTGAGCTATCCTCTTTAATTAATTCAGCATAAATTTTATTTTGATTGTGAACATCGCCTAAAATAATATACTCCTGAAGTTGTTCTAACTTATTGGAGTAATTTGAATCCGAAAAAAAATAATTCACCACCCCCACCATGAGTAGTGTAATTGGAAGAATATATAGTAGAATTTTTTTCAAATTATTGGATTATCCGATCATAAGTGGAAGTTTTACAAAGTATTCATCAGCAGTGGATAATTCGGAAACACCCGATGCTCTATTATATAACTGATATCTTTGCTTAAGGTTATTTATAAATCGATCATTTTTGACATTATTTTTCAAAGACGGAGGATTGGATGTTTTAACAACAACAAACTTTCCATTTTCGATGTAAACTTCGATCTTCAATCCAATCTCTGATGCGCAATTATAATTCTTAAACTGATTATCTAAAACCATTTGAAAAACTAAAGGAGGAATATGAGTTTTATAAAAATCTTCGGATAAGTTTAACAATAATTCTATTTTCTGATTTAGGTGTATTTCTGCCAATTCACAATATTCCTTAACGTTTTTCAACTCAGCACCTAATCTTACAAACTTTTCATCCCTGCTTTGCAATAAATATCTTAAAATAGAAGTTAATTTTTCAACTTGAACCATAGCAATAGTTTGATCCTTCTTTATTAAATCAATAGTATTGATTAATGATTCTTGTAAAAACTCAATTACATTTTGAGATTTTAAAGCGTTAAAATTTTGTTGTAAATAATTTTGCTTCTCTTGGGTTAAAATTTGTTGAATGTTGGCGTTTTGTCGTAAACAAAAACAAACGCTTTGAAAAACTCCTGTAATGAAAATTACACCTCCTAAAACAAGCTGAATTTCAACAAGAGTAGTTTCCGAAAAATTGAGACTAAACTCTAAAAAACGATAAACTATAAATCCAAAAACAAACCCAGCAACAGTGTAAGAAATACAGAAATTGAAAAACGTCCAATATTTACTCTTAACAAACTGTTTCACAAGTATCCGCCCTATTCTCATAGTGCTTAAGCAAAACAAAAATGCAAATAACCATATGTAAAAAACAGCTATTCTAACACTAATTATAATAGCGCCTGACGTTAAGAGCACACTTAAAATCAAAACCACCAAAAACCTTACCGATGTTAAACTTTTAAGCATATAATTAAGTTAACACTTTTTCGACAAACAAATTTATATATCAAGTTTACACGTTAAATTTCACTGAGCGCTGACACCTCATCAGTACAAAAACTAAAATAATTATTATTTTTTTTTAAGATTTCTATTTAACTTTCTCCTTTTGAAGAGAAGAAGATCTAATTGGTGCGAATTACCTCATATCTTTACGACTTATTTTAAAACTAAAATATAACAAAAGATATATTATGCGATTTCATATCTTATTGGCTTTTTTACTTGCATTCCTTTTTGGTTCAGCACAAAAAGGTATCGTATCTGGTAAGTTAATCGATCGCAATACAAAACAACCAATTCCATATTCGAATGTTGTTTTATTCAACTTAAACGATTCCATCATTAACGGATCTATTACAAATGATCTAGGTGAATTTACAATCATAAACATCCCATGGGGTAAATATTACCTTTCTTTTCAATCACTTACTCACAAGGAATTAAAAACCGATCCCATTAATTTATCGACTTCTACCGTACAAATAAAATTGGGTGAAATAATTTTAAAGGAATCAACAAATTTGACGGATGAAGTAAGCATCAAAGTAGAAAGAGCTGCTGTAAAAATTGAACCTGCTAAAAAAACCTTTGATGTTGCTGCAACTGGAGCAGACGCTGGAGGAACAGCAATAGATGTATTAAATAATTTACCTTCAGTTGATGTAGATGATAATGGAACCGTTAGCTTGAGAGGTAATAGCAATATCAGAGTTTTAATCGACGGAAAACCGGCTGGAGTTACCTCAGATGATATTACTTTAGTCATTTCTCAACTGCCGGCGAATTCCATTGAAACAATCGAAGTTATCACTGTTCCTTCTGCCAAATACGACCCTGAAGGTGTTGGTGGAATTATTAACATCATTCTAAAAAAGGAAAAAAAGAAAGGTTACCGAGGTTCGTCTAGCATTTCGTACGCTGCAATTGATAAAGTTAATGCGAGAGTTTCTTTAAGCATCAATAAAAAAAAATGGGGTTTAAATACATCTTACAGTTACACCGATGGAACTTACTGGAAAAAAATAACAAGCGATGCTTCAACTTTAATTGATGACAGTTTAACCATTTTTAATAATCATCGAAATGCAATAAACCGTTTCCCTAATCACAACGCAAAACTAGAGGTTTCCTACAAGGTTAATAAAATCACAAAACTTAACCTTGAAGGAACGGTAAAGAAAATGTTTTTTAATAATTTAGATTCTTCGGAACTTTATTGGAATTACGATCAAAAAAACATAATTGAAAACACTCGGAATTCAAATAAAAAAGGGCACAGACTAAGCGGTGGAGGACAATTTAGTTTAGTTTCAAAATTTAAAAATGGAAATTCAATAAACTTTCTTTCAAGATTAAAAGGCGTGAATACGCCTAAAGAAGGTTACTTTGACGAGCCTTACCTCTTGCAAAAAGAAACTAGAGTATTTGGTGCTCAAAATATAGTAAATCAACTCGATTTAACTTTCCCAATTAAAAAAGCAACTAATGACACTGTTAACCTAAAGTATTTAACAATTGAAACAGGCTTAAAGTCAGCATTTCGTGAATTTCATGAAAATTATAGTTTCTTCGATTACAGCCCAAGTTTAAATAGCTATTATGAGCAAACTTCATTTTCAAATGATTTGAAATACAGTGAAAATGTTTATGCTATATATGGTTTATTAAACTTAGGAAATAAAAACTATAAGGCTTCATTTGGGCTTCGATCTGAATATTCAGATATTATTTCTGAAGCTGCCGGAAATAAGTTTAACAAAGCACTATTGAACTTATTTCCAAGTGCCTCAATAGTTCGTTCATTTTCGGAAACGAGATCGTTATCAATCAGTTATGGTAAAAGAATAAAGCGACCGCGTGGGAAACAACTCAATCCTATTCCGAGCTACTCCAACCCCTACAGTATTTTTATTGGAAACGCAGAATTAATTCCAGAGAAAAGTCACATGAGTGAAATATCCTACTTAAACATAGCCAAAAAAACCACCTTTAACGGAACCGTATTTCATCAATTCCGAGATGATCGCTTAGGAAGATTAAGCTACACCGATTCTATTACAGGAACATCAACTGTAGAATGGTATAATTTCAAATTTCACCAAACACTTGGTTTAGAATTGTTTGCTAATTTCAAAGCGAAAAAATGGTTTAAAATAAATGGATCAAGTACATTTTATAACACTTGGGTTGATGGCTCTAACTTCAGAGAAAGTTACACTGCTGAGTATTTTGGATACGATTTAAAAACCAATCTCCAATTTCAACTTGCTGCAAATACAAATTTAACAATCACGGGTGATTACAATTCAGCTCGTATAGCTGTAGTTGGAACTGTTATTCCTCGTTATGGCTCTGACATATCCGTTAAACAAAAGTTATGGAAAAAAAAAGCAACGCTTTCGGTAAGGCTAACAGATGTCTTTAAGACGAGAGGCTTCGGTATAGATGTAAATACCGATAACTGGGAAAGAATAGTTAGATATCGATATGAATCACAATTATTGTGGGTTGCTTTTAGCTATTCATTTGGTCAAACTAAATTTGGTGGTAAAAGAAATTTTAAAAGAACCTCTCCCAACGATCGTAGCTTTTAGGCTTTTAATTCCTCTAATAAATCCTTCAACTTCTCAATAAGTATCCCTACTTTTTTCTTAAGTGATAAAATTCCATCATTGCTTCTAGCATCAAGCTCAACTTGTAGTAATAAATTATATATTGAAGTATTCCCTAATATTTGAATGTTAGGTTTCATTTTATGACAAATAGAGCCTAACTTCTCACGATTTAATTCTGAATTAAAAGCAATCAGCATTTCCAAATCCTTGGGTATTTCAGATTTAATCTTATCTAAAATTTTCAACATTAGCCGTTCACTCCCCCCAACATAATCAAGCAAGAAATTCCTGTCCCATAATTTAGGAACATTTAAACTCAACGCAGTAGAATCATCTAAATCAAATGCTAACGAAGGTAATTCTCTAGTATTTAATAACTGACTTATTTTTTGATATAATTCTTCAGGTTTGTATGGCTTAGATAAATATTCGTCAGCTCCCGCAGCTTTACATTTGTCCATTTCTACCTCAGAAACATGTGCTGTTAAAGCAATAATAGGCACATTAAAACCAGCCGCTCTCAACTTCCGAATGGCTTCATACCCGTCCATAACAGGCATTTGCATATCCATCAATATCAGAGCATGCTTTTCTGGATCAAAAAGGTTAATTGCCTCTTGTCCATTCACTGCTAATTCTACTTCCGCTTCAATCTCATTCAACAAATCGGTTACCACTAATTGATTTACAGGATTATCTTCTACAAGTAGTATATTCGTACCACCAAGTTTTAAATCCAAATTATCGTTGGATACTGAAATGCTCGACTCAGATATTTTTTTAAAAGGATATAAAATTTCAAATATAAAGGATGAACCTTTTTCTTCTTCACTCACTATAGAAACAGACCCTCCTTGCAATTCTACAAGCTTTTTTACAATAGACAATCCTAAACCGGTTCCTCCAAATTCACGAGTTGTACTTGAGTTAGCCTGACTAAACTCGTTAAATATTTTAAACTGTTGTTCTTGTGAAATTCCAATTCCTGTATCTGTTATGGTAAACCTCAACAATACATCCTCGCCTGACATTTCCACAGCATTCACGGTTAGTGTTACACTTCCTTCTTGTGTAAATTTAACAGCATTATTAATCAAATTATACAATATTTGATTAAGTCTAACGGAATCTCCAACTAATACTTCTGGCAGATCATTTTTGTGATAATTAGCAACTAATTCAATGCCCTTCTCTAGTGCTTTCCCCTCAAAAACACCAACTACAGAACTCAAAAGGTTAATAAATAAGAACTCTTTTTTCTCCAAAGAAAGCTTTCCCGCTTCTATTTTTGAAATATCAAGTATGTCATTAATAATTACCAATAATGTATCAGATGAGGATTCTATCGCCCGCAAATATTCATTTTGTTTTTCCGTTAAATTAGTATTTAGCAAAAGTTTAGTAAGCCCCATAATGCCATTCATAGGCGTTCTAATTTCATGACTCATGTTTGCTAAGAAACTTGATTTCATTTCAGCAATCGATTCTGCCGCATTCTTTTTACTTGTGAGGTTAGATATTAAAGATTGTAATCGGTTAATCTTATTTAAATTTGAGTCCTCTGTAAACCATTCTCCTCCATCTTCATCAATTTCGGAAAGTAGCGTGCAAAGCATCATTGAAACAACGTCCTTGCTAGCACGTTTTTCATTTACTTTAATTTTTAGTTCAGTGATTTCATGCTGCTTTCCTTCGATAATCGTCTCCAAAACTCGAATCCTTTCAAATGCCTGTTCTAACCTAATTCGCTTTATTTCGTTTTTTGGTCCCAAAAATCATTTTTTATCTTTTACCCTATAATCTGAATTTAGTTCTAGGAATTTACCGCTGTAAGAAAGCGATGAACTTTTTTACAGCAAGTCCCCTATGAGAAATTTCATTTTTCAAGCCCAAATTCATTTGAGCAAAAGACTCATTATATCCTTTAGGTTGAAAAATAGGGTCATATCCAAAACCTTCATTCCCTGTTCTGATTTCTAAAATCTCACCTTCAACTTCACCATTAAAAAATGTAGGACCATTCTCATCAAACAAACAAATAACCGTTTTAAATTTGGCTTTTCTGTTCTGAATTCCATTTAAATTACTCAGTACTAAATCCATATTTTTTTGAGAATCACAATCGGTACCGGAGTATCTTGCTGAATAAACGCCAGGCGCTCCATTTAAAGCATCAATCAATAAGCCTGTATCATCAGCAAAACAAACAGAATTGTATTTATTATAAACATACTCAGCCTTTTGCTGAGCGTTCCCTTTTAAAGTATCCTGCTCCTCAGCTAGCTCTTCAAAACATCCAATATCTTTTAAGCCAACAATTTCATATTGAGGCAAAGCTTCTCTTACTTCTTTGAGCTTATTTTGATTATTGGTCGCAAATACAATTTTCATCATACTTAAAGTTAAAATTTATTTACAATCCAAGACCTTCCTACATCAGTATTAACTCGAATTAAAACCGCGCATAATTATTTATAAACCGTTCTTAAACGATACACCTATTTTTAATTTTACACGACTAAAAAAAAACTTATTATTCAATTAAACCTTTTTAATTCCAAAACATCAAAGAAGCAAATAACATAAAAATTAAGTGAAATGAAAAAAATAATTATTCTAGGAGCATTTATTTTAACAGCAGGGCTTTTAAATGCACAAACAAAAAATGTCAATAAAAGACAAGAAAATCAAAAAGAGAGAATCAGACAAGGTGGTAAATCTGGTGAACTAACAAAAAAAGAAACCAAACAAGTAGTAAAACAACAAAGAGATATTCGTAAAACAAAAAAAGTTGCTAAAGCTGATGGAGTTGTGACCAGAAAGGAAAAGGCAATAATTCACAAAAAACAAACTGCTGCTAGTAGAAACATCAAAAGAAAAAAAAACAACGACAAGATTAGAAAGTAAGCCGAATTATATTTAAAAAAATAAAATTATGCTTTACACTTACTTTTAGTAGTAGATTTAAAATTGATTTAACTTATCTGAACTATAAATTATTGAAATCTAATTTTGTGTACTTCAAAGGTTTTAAAGCATAAATTATGACATGATTTACGACACATCCTACAACGACCAAAAAATAACTCGGGCTATAAATGATGCTGTTGGTGAACCATTTTCACTTAAAGAAAGATTTAAACTTAAAGGAATTGGCTCCTCACGACTAGTTATTGATGAAGTAAGTGAGGATATTAAAGCAAAATTACCTACAGATGAGTCGGTTCAAAAAGCAAGCATAGAATTACGACCAAACGGCATTATTATTCATTTTAAAAAGTTCACAGAGCATTTTTCTTGGGCTATTCCATATTACAAACTAGTCATCTATTCCTCAGAGAACTTTTCAATTTATGAGAATAATAGCTTTATCAAATTCTCTAAGAAAACACTTCGAAAACCTCAGCTAAAATTCATTAAAAAGGTTCTTTATCAAAAAGCTGTGGCGACAAATAATAGTATTCCACTTTAAATTTATCCCCAACATAAAAGCGGAGATGCTATTCTTATATTGAAAAAAAATAATTTGAATGTTATATTCAATATAAGTCCACAATATTTATTTAATCGGGTGTGTTATTTTTAAATTCAACTCTTTAAACAAAACTTTTTTTGATCTTTTAAAAACTTAGTCAAGTAAGATATTCAATTTTTTGGTCAATTTTGCTTTACCCTTCATGTTAAATTTACTCAAACATTAAAATCTCACAACAAGAAAAAATTACTCTTAAGCTTAACAATCCTTTCTTCTTTATTTTTGGCTTCTTGCGAAAAGCCTAAAGAAGGTTGTACCAACCCAGACGCGATTAATTTTGATTCAGGAGCAGAAAAAAACGACGGTACCTGCATCTATGAACTCACTGAAGAAATTTGCATAGAGGGAGATCTTGACACTATGTGTATATATGGAACCCAATGGAATTATACAATGGATTTAGATGAATTCGTTTCCTGTGAAGGTAAGGATGATGAATATTGGCCCGAAAAAGACAGTGGCTTAATAATGATGAACGAATCTAAATTAATCATGTATGACAGTACAAATGATTTTGTGGTTTTAACAAAAAAAAGCTCTACTGATCATACTATAACTTACGTAGATGATGAAGAAGATGAGTCAAAAACTTGGACAATTATAAAAGATGAAGACGGACAAATAATTATGGAAACTGAAATCAAAAACTATAACTCTTGGGGTTCATGTAATTCAGATGTACAGTGGACTTTAAAAATGACTAAATTATAAACAAAAATTTATAGTTTTAAATTTAACTAAAAATTGAATCACTCCCGCTCTGACTTAAACGGGTATAGGGTCAGACATCTTACTTAAAAAAAAGACGTCTGACCCCATTGCCTAATTAGAAACCAACTACTTTAGTTGATATTGTTTTTTCTCTAATTAGATTCCATATTTCGGAATCAACTTCATATTCCATTAGAAAAGTCATCCAATCATCAATAACCATAAAATAAGGCAGTTTATGTAAGTAATATTTAGACCTTAGTTTCAACCTTTCTTTGGCACTTGTCCATTCATAATTTCCCGGAACAGCCTCCATTCCTGCTCGGGTAGGATTAAGTTCAACATATCGAATAGCTTCAAAAAAGTGATCCTCGTTGAGAATACAAGAGAAAAATCTACTTTCAAACAACCTTCCTGAAATCTCATATTTCTTATTAAAATAAAAAACATATTTTGTATTCAAAGCTTGAAATAGTTTTG
>JAQXEE010000017.1 GCA_029251005.1 Flavobacteriales bacterium
TTCTTGAGCTCTTAAAACCTGATTAGGAGTGACAAACCAAGTACTAATTAATGGATAAAGTGAGAATACTACCGACATGATTATACCAATGGTTAAGCCTAAAAGTACAACCGAAGGAATAACTGCAAACGATACATTTACTGGTAAAAAGTCACCCAAGAGAATAGGGAAGAGTTGCTGTAAACCAACTCCTAATATCGTACCAAACAAACTCCCAATAAATCCTATGAAAACGATTTGAAATAGATAGATTAAAAAAGTTTGTTTTCGAGTTACTCCGATACATTTAAGTACTGCAATCGCTTTGTTTTTTTCTTTGATGTAAATATTGGTTGCACTTGCTATTCCTAAGCAACCCAATAGTAAAGCTGTAAATGCAACTAAGTTTAAGAATTTACCAAAGTTGTTGTAGCCTTCTCCTAATTGTTTACCTGCTGAAACATGGGTATCTAAATCAGCACTTTCTAAATCTAAAATAGGCAGCAGCTCTTTTTCTAATTGCTTTAAATTTGTTAGTTTATCGGTTTTAAAATAAAACTGATATTCAACACGACTCCCTTTTTGGATTAATCCAGTTTGTTCAATTAATTCAAATGGAATAAAAACTGGAGGCATAATAGATGCTGAAATTGCCGACTTTCCAGGTACAGATTTTAAGGCTCCCACAATTGGAAGCGTTACTTCCCCAACCTTAATGGAGTCACCCAATTGTAAATCAAACTGCAACATAGTAGTGGCATCAACCAAGGCTCCTTTAACTATTTTGTAGGATTCTGCTGCTGTTACTGGTTGCGTTTCAACTTTTCCGTAAATAGGGAATAAGCCTTCGTAACCACTTACCTTTATTAGTTTACTTCCTTCGTTTTTAGGAAAAAACGCCATGGATGCAAAATTTATTTCACGGGCTTTGTAGCCTAACGAATCTACAATATGCAAGACTTTTTCAGTAGGAATTTGTCGGCTGTCAATAATAAAATCTGCTCCCATTAAACTCTTGGAATCTGACTTTATTTTTACTTTTAAATTGCTTCCGAAAGATTGTATTGCAACAACCGCTGAGATACCTAAAACAATAGAAGCGATGAAGAGATACAGTTTTTTTCGACTAGATCTCCAGTCGCGCCAAGCCATCTTAAGCAACCAACCTAATTGATTTTTCGATTTTAATTGATTCATTTTTGTTCTTACTTAAGCCTTGGTTTCTTCTTTAAAAATTTTCCCACCCTTAATCACAATCATTCGTTGTGTTTGTTTTGCAAGCTCTAAATCATGGGTTACAATTATTAAAGTGGTTCCAGCTTCTTTGTTTAAATCAAGTAATAATTTCACCACGTTTTCACCACTTTCTTCATCTAAATTTCCAGTAGGTTCATCGGCGAACAAAATAGTTGGTCGGTTAGAAAAAGCTCTAGCCATTGCAACACGCTGCTGCTCTCCTCCTGATAATTGAGAAGGATAATGGTTTATTCGTGATTCTAATCCAACCTTTTTTAATAACTCTTTTCCAACTGCACTTGCATTTTTATCCCCTTGCAATTCCAAAGGAACAATTACGTTTTCTAGTGCAGTGAGGGAAGGGAGTAATTGGAAATCTTGAAAAATAAATCCTACTTTTTGATTTCTTAAAATGGCTCTTTCATCTTCGTTTAACGATCCTAAATCAACTCCACACAACTCGATAGTTCCTCCAGAAGTATCATCTAACCCAGCGCATAGTCCCAGTAAGGTGGTTTTCCCACTTCCTGAAGGGCCAACAATAGCAAATGTCTCCTGCTCGTTTAAACTGAAATTGATGTCCTCTAAGATTTTCAATACCTGATCGCCGGTTTTAAAGCTTTTACTAAGATTTTTTATGTTTAATATTGGAGACATGTTAAACGCGTTATATTTGTTAGTTTGAATTTCAAATTGGAAACCAAACAAAATTAAGTCAATATGAGTAATTACGGAAGTTTTAATCCATCAGCGGTTGCTAAGTTAGTTTTAGGTGCCGTATTTTTTACTTTATTCGGTTGTGGAGAAAGTTCAGTTCCTGAAAAATCAGCCTCAAAAAAATCAGCTGTTAAGAAAATTGAAAAGCAAAAGAAACGAGATGTTATTTTGTGTTTTGGAAACAGCTTAACGGAAGGTTATGGCTTAAATTCTGAGGAGTCGTATCCTAATTTACTGCAAAATAAACTGGATTCTTTTGGGTACGATTATGAAGTTGTAAATGCAGGTTTGAGTGGAGAAACTACAGCAGGTGGAAGAGGTAGGTTAAATTGGGTTCTAAAAAACAATGTGAACATTTTTATTCTTGAACTAGGTGCAAATGATGGTTTAAGAGGAATTCCTTTAAAAACAACCAACGATAATTTAAAAGATATTATCGATACTGTAAAAGCAAAATTACCAAATGTAGAGATTGTACTCGCTGGAATGCAAATTCCTCCAAACTTAGGAATAGAATATACTAATGGATTTGAATCTATTTTCCCAAATTTAGCCAAAACACATAAAATCCATTTAATCCCTTTCCTGTTGGAAGGGGTTGCGGGAAATCCTTCCTTGAATCAAGCAGATGGAATTCATCCAACTGCTGAGGGAACTAAAAGAGTAGTTGAAAACGTGTGGAAGGTTATTGAGTCATTGTTGGTGAAGTAATTACTTTGTTAAAGTTGGGGATATCGGGTCAAGACCGGCATAACAAATGTTTTATTTGGGTTGTTATTCTCTTTTTGTTCTCGGATTATTTCTTGTTTTACAAATTCATTTTTTTTGCGTTTGACATTTGGATGATTATCTGTAAAAATTATTTTAAATAACTCTTAGTATTAGTTGCTCTCCTCTGTAGGCGAGTGTATATTTATCGGATAAATAAGCAACCTTTTTATCACTATTCGGTACTTGAATACATGAGACAAACCTTGGCTATAATAATGGTCTTAAGAACGCTAGGAACCCTTAATGCTCAAATACAAGAGTTTCCAGATTCGATTAAATGGCAGCGGGTAAACACCTTAATAGCTACCGAAAGTGTGTTTTATTTAGGAGGATTAAGTTATTTACAATACGTTTGGTATCATGATAAAGAGCGTGTTCCTTTTCATTACTACAACGACAATAAGGGCTGGCTACAATTAGATAAATTAGGGCATGCTATAACAGCCTACAAGGAAAGTTACACAGGATATTATGGATTAAGAAAAGCTGGGGTATCTAAAAAGAAGGCCTTAATCTATGGCGGACCATTAGGTGTGTTTTTACAGGCGCCAATCGAAGTTTTTGATGGACTATACAGCGGTTGGGGATTTTCATGGGGAGATATGATTGCAAATACTTCCGGATCTCTTTTATTAGTAGGGCAAGAGTTATTGTACGGAGATCAAATTTTGAAATTAAAAATGAGTTATCAGCGGTCGGCAATGGCAGATTTGTACCCATCTTATTTGGGAGAAAACCAACTACAAAGCTTTTTTTACGATTATAACGGTCATACATATTGGTTAAGTGTCAATTTAAACAGGATTGCACCAAACAAAAAAATTCCAAACTGGGTAAATATCGCAGTAGGATATAGCGGTGAAAATATGTTTAATGAATTTAAAAACGGGGGTAGATACGCAGAATATGAACGACACCGGCAGTACTATTTATCGCTTGATATAGACTGGACTAAAATCAAAACAAAAAATAAGATTTTAAGAGCCGTGTTAGATGCGATGATGGTTGTAAAATTACCTTTTCCCGCAATTGAATTTTCTCCACAAAATGTATGGAAAGGGAAGGGTTTATATTTCTAGTTTACCCGTTAAAGCCTCTATAATTCTCTTAAAAAAGTGTACTCGTGAATATGTTTAACAATCAACTTATTGTAAAGATTATTCACTGTTCTTTTTCAGGGTAAGTTTCTTTATTTTTTTCATTTGGTTGAACATCCGATTCAAAGAAATTCGATGGAGAAGCTAAGTATATTCTTGTCATTTTTGTGTCTTCGGAAATATCAATGGCGTGTACGCTTAAATTTTGCATAATTATTTTTTTAGTTGATAATTCAAACTTAAGAAAGTCGTTTTGGTTTATCAATCCCTACTTTTAGGTATCGTTTATTCAAGACAATTTCTTCAATAAAATAGGTTACTTTTCTTTTTTTAAGAATTTGTATTTTAGTCGCTACAATAAAAACCAATGCAGCAAATCATCAATTTTATTAAGGATTCATTTCAAACAAAGGAGTTTTCTAGTAGTGACAGACAAGCTTTAAAAAAGCTAATATCCGTCAAACAACCTTCAGCTCATGAATTAAATGTGTTAAGAAGTGAGTTGTTTGGTCTGATTGAAAATCAATCTAACTCCGCCGATGTTGTGAAATTGGTGAACTGGATTGAAGGCATTAACAAATGCTTACTACCAAAACAAGAAGACGTTAAAACGCCTGAAAACAGATGTTATTTTAGTCCGGGAGATGATTGCGAAAACGCAATTGTTTCAAGTATCAGAAACGCAAAACACAGTGTGAAAATATGTGTGTTTACAATTAGCGAAAACGTTATTTCTGATGCGGTTGTTAAAGCGCACAAAAAAGGAATATCGGTAAAAATAATTACGGATAATGATAAACTGAATGACATGGGCAGTGATATTCGAATGTTATCTAAAGCAGGAATTAGAATTCGAATAGATCAATCGTCTAGTCATATGCACCACAAGTTTTGTGTTGTTGATAAGGAAGTTTTATTAACAGGAAGTTACAATTGGACAAAAAGTGCGGCGGATAGAAATCAAGAAAATATATTGGTAACCGAAGATCCGAAAATGGTTAAATCCTATTTAAGTGAATTTGAAAAACTGTGGGATCTTTTTAAAGACTTTTGATTGATGAATAATTCGATTAAATTGAAAAAAAATCATCGTTAGGTTTAACTTTTTCCTTGTTTAATTTCTTTTTTATGTGTTATTGGAAGTCTTACCCCGTTTAATTCATCTTTAGTTTAAATAATCCAGCGCCTCTTTAAGTCCTTTTAAGCTTCCTTTTTGGAGATCGGTTATTTTATATATTTTATCCGATATCTCTGTTTCTTCAATTTTAAAAAGAACATTTTCGTCTTCTTGATCAATAACGATTACCGAAACAGGCTCACCTACTGGTAAATCTTCAAATGTGAAATACTCTGGATCTTCATTTCCAATCATGATTGTTTTGTAATTTTTGAAAATGATTTTAGCAAATACGTTTTCTGATTTAGGGACTTGTACAACAAAATCGGTGGTTACCGGATTGGGGTTTATAAACTGATCGCAGTTCATCCATCCCAACTGTTTGGAGTCAAATATGTAATACTGTAATTCAGCAAGACTTACAGCGTTTGTGGTGGAATCGGAATTGTTGAATTTACTTTCTATTTGTTTTAAATAAGCTTCGTTACTCATGAATTTTGGAGGCGTAATTTTTGTCCATATTTGAAACCACCCTGGCATCTCAATAGGAATTCCTGCAATAGTATAGGGCTTACATTTAGGGAATTCACGAACCACTTTCTCTAATCTTTTTGACATTTTATTTGTGATCAAACTTCCGTCTATTTTATCATAAACCATGTTCCCATTCTTTTTTACGTCGTAGTGAACTTTTACGGCTTTATTTAGGAAGTAATCAATTTCGTTTTGATTAAAATTGAACATTTCAGGAATTGTATCCCAAACAGATCGTCCGTTTACAATGAACAATTCATTTGTATCTAGTCCATCGTACTTATGATACCATACCCAAATATTTATGTTCTTTTTAGGAACACTACTTTCTTCTAAATTCCAATTTACCTTAACGTTTGCAACAATATCGTCTTCACCTTCATCAGGATAGGATTCTTGTCCATAAAACAAGCGCATACTATCATTTTTTGCTTCTTTTTTTGGAAAGTGAACAACCATTGATTTACCATTCCTTAAACTTAATTGGTCCCCATTAGCGTAAGCTCTTAACTCTATCATACCACCCGTTTCGAGTAGTTTATTTCCAGCTCGCATGTTTAAATTTGATGCAATAATATCGGAGTTTTTATAAAACTCTTGCATAGTTATGATTACACTATCCGTAATTATATCTCCAGAAGCGTTTCGAAAAGATTCTTTTTCAATGAAAACTTTAGTCCCTTCTTTTCCTGTAATAATTGTATCGGAAGATGTGTTAATAAAGAAATTTTGATCTTCTTTTTGCAATTTACCCTGAACAGAAATAGTATTGTCTGTGTTGCAGGAAATGATAAAAAGACAAAAAAAGCAGTAATAAATAAAACGCATATTTTTTTTTTGAAATGTAAAGATATTGAAATTAACACTTCTTGCAGTGCGTGAACATAAATTAGTCCATTGCCTCCACTAGAGGACAATTAAAATGTAATGATGGAATATTCTGTTGTATTTTTACCGAGAAACTTAACACTTCATTAATCTTAAATTTGAAGATGAAAATCTTAGTCTTTATTTTCACTGGGTTCATTTTAATTGGTTGTACAGCAGTAACACCCGCTATAAAATCAGAAGAAAATTGGTCGGAAATTAGTTACGAAAGTCATATTAAAAAATTGGTAAAGTATAATTGTATTGGTTGTCATAGAGGAGCATATGCCAAAGCAGAGTTGAATTTATCAACTTATAGTTCAGTGAAATTAGCAACACAGGAGGGTAGCTTATTAAACAGGATTAACGATTTGGAACATCCAATGCCAATTAGAGGATTAATGTCGAGTAATGAACGAAAGCAATTTTTACATTGGGCAAAAAATGGATGTCCTTTGAGTCCTCATTCAGTAAAGTCCAAGGATTAATTTTCACCTACTTAGGAGATGGGTTAGCTGCGTTGTAAAGAAAATCAATTAATGATTTTTTACCCGTTCCCTGATCGAAGCTAATTTCCCAAATTGCAATACCAATATTATTTCGTTCTTTTACTTTTTTTACTTTCTTACCAAGTGTGTTAATTCCGTTATGGATGATAATTTGAGATTTGGTTTCAAGTGTATCATTTGTATAAGCCTTGGGGAAGTCCATCAGTGTTTCATTATACAAAACAGTCGCAGCAGTAGCCGAGTTTCCAGCCGTATGATTTTTATCAAATCGAACCCCATAGAAAGGAACAGCCATTGTTATTTTCCCTGCGTTTTCTTTTCCAATTTTGTTTAACCAATAAGCATAACCATTATCAAACAAATTCATGTCGCTGTGATGTCCTATTGCGCTCCAAACTCCAGCTCCGTCGTATGACATGATGATCAATTCATCAGCGTATTTTATAAGTTGTGCAGGATAGTGTTTACCATAATAATCCGATCCGTAAACATCAAAAGAGAGCCACATATTCTCTTTTTGAGTTTTGGTATACAATTGTTTAAAGAGGGCAACAATATCTTTGTTTACTTTTTCACTCACTTTGTTAGGATTGGGCCAATGTTCCCAATCTATATTTATTCCATCAATTTTATGAGCCTTACAGTATTGAATAGTTTGATTCACAAAGTTTGTTCGAGCTTCTTCTGTGGCTGCTAAAACAGGAAAAGGTTCGCTTTTGGTAGCGCCGCCGATTGCTAATGAAACTTTTACATTTTTAGTGTGGCATCTTTTAACGATGAAGTCAATGTCGGTTAATTCGGAAGTATTCAAATTTCCTTTTTCATCAGGCCAAGCAAAACATACAATAATTTCATCCAACTTTTTAAGTGGCGCTTGTACGATAGAATATTTGTATTGATTCCAAGTTGTAAAAAAACCTTTAATCTCCATCTTTTTAAGCGGTATAGAATCGGTTTGGGCATTTGATTGAATGCACAGTCCTAAAATAAAAAGTTGTGAAAGAAAAAGAGGCCGGAAGGGTTTCATAAATTTCAATTATTAAAAACTAAGATACTAAGAATCAACTTGCTTAAAAATTGCAAATCAAACTTTATGTCTGCTTTTAACATATTTCGTAGCTCAAGCC
>JAQXEE010000023.1 GCA_029251005.1 Flavobacteriales bacterium
CTATAATAATTTAGGGCTAATCGTTTTAAACTTCACCCTTAGCTATGGTTTAGGGATGCTATTTGACTTAAATGGAATCGTTTTAGCATCATTAATTTCTGCTATTGTGGGGTCTATAACTTACACGTATTTTTCAGAGAAAATATATTCCTTTAACTATAAACTTAAATTTGTTTCCTTAATACTTGTAGTTATACTTTTAATTAATTTGGCTATTTTATTAATGTAGGGTACTTTTAATGGCTTTATAGAAAGAGGTTATTTCGAAAAGGATGAATTTTTAGCAAATTGTAAAGCCGGAAATAACTCTTGTGGTATAAATTATTTTTATATTGCAAATTAGTAAAAGAGGCAGAATGCAGTGTGAGAGGCTAAATCAAGTTTTTTTCGAAATATTCGTAAGCTCAATTGAGCTAACTCAACATACAGGTGTTTTTGTTTTTCAAATAAACTTTTAGGGTTGATATGAAAGGAATAGAAGACATATTATACCCTCTTAAAAAACATTACGAGAATTCGCCTCTGTTTGTGCAGTCGATACTAGGGAAAATCTATAGATTTATTCCTTTAAAGTACCGAGTTGGGGAGGTTTATTTTGAGTTTAAAAAATTATTGAAATCTAATTCATGGGATTCTGATTTTATTAAATATTATCAGAATAAAGAGTTTTTAAAAACTATCGAAGTAGCAAAGAAAACAGTTTTTTACCCTAAGTTTTATAAAGAAAATGGAGTGGATATCAATGACATTAAATCGATTGATGACATCCAAAAGCTTCCTTTTCTTGAAAAACATCATTTGCAAGAGTTCCGAGAAGAAATGGTGAATCCCGAAGAGAATGGAAATTCGCTTTATTTAACAACGGGAGGATCAACTGGAACTCCAACTGGATTTTACTATGAAAAGGGCGTTACCCGCTCAAAAGAGCAAGTGTTTATTGAAGATTTATGGGAACAACAAGGGTATAAAAATGGTGATAAATGTATCGTAATTAGAGGAGGCGTTATTTCTTCTGATAGTAACTCCAATAAGTTTGATAAATACGATGCTGCTAGGAATTGGTTAATCATGTCTTCTTATCATTTGAATGAAGATACTTTTATGAAGTATATTGAAAGAATTAATCAGTTTAAATCAAAATTTATACAAGGATATCCCTCGGCTCTTACTATGTTGGCGAAGTTTATGAATACCAACAATGTAAAACTCAAGGTGAAAATTAAAGGGATTTTTGCTGGTTCCGAAAATATATTCCCTCATCAAATTGAGGAAATAGAGAAAGCATTTGATGCAAAAGTAATTACTTGGTATGGTCATACCGAGGTTTTAATTCTTGGTGGATATTGCAATTACGATAATATTTATCATATCTATCCGCAATATGGGATTACGGAAATAATAGATATAAATGAACACTCAATTCAAATTGGAGAAGGAGAGTTAATTGGAACAGGTTTTCACAATAATGTAATGCCTTTAATCAGGTTTAAAACAGGTGATATTGCGCAAGTTTCGGATAAAAAAGCGTGTGCTTGTAAAAAGAACCACATGTTTATTGATCGCATTTTAGGAAGATCTCATGAGTTTATTCTCAGCCCCTCCAATCGGAAAATAAGTTTAACAGCCATTAACATGCACGATGATGTTTTTGCAAATATTAAACAATACCAGTTTGAACAGTTTGAAAAAAGTGAGGTTTATTTTCGTTATGAGCTGGTTAGTCCTGACGCAGATATAAATGAGCCCATTATTGTCAAAGCACTTTCTAAAAAATTAGGCGACGATATTTTACTCAAAGTTGAAAAAGTCAATAAAATTGAGCCAACAAAAAGAGGGAAACTACAAGCTTTGATTCAACATATTAGCGAGTGATAAAGTTCACTTAGCTGATGAATAGCATCCTTTTGTTCTCTAGGTTTTGCTTGTGTTTGATTATCAAGTAATGTTTCTAAATTATTCATTTTTTCTAAGGCAAAGGTTGTGCACCCTTCAGGCCTGTCAACGCAGTTAGTTGCAAAAACGGGTTTCCCTTTAAATAGAGCTTCTCTTACGGATAAAGAATCACCATCGGTTGTGGTAGCACGAATTAACCCAGAACTTTCAACTATGACGTTTAGAAAGTCATGATTTTCGCTTATGAATAGGATATTTTCTGAAATAATTACATTGTTCTCTTGATACCATATTTGGTATTCACCAGAAGGTTCTGATATGATTAAGCCTTTCGAAGGCATTTTTTCAAATTGTTTTACGAGTGCTTTAATTGAATAAATTTCCTCACCCTGAGCATCGAATTTAATACTGTATGCATTGGTACAGTAACTATTTCCAGGGAACTTTTTCACAAAATTTTGAACTTTACTGTCTATATGTTGAGGTAAAGGGTTGATATTTGAAGGATAGATAAATGCTGTGATTAATTGAGTTTTTTTATTTGCTTTTCGAACAATTTCCAAGCTTTTATCATTTAACACAATAGGTATATTTGCTAATCGGTTTGCCCAAGAATCAAATAAGTTATTTACAAACCCTTTTGAACCAACTTTTCCATGATTAGTAATCACAACCTTTTTTAGGAACAGCTTGAAGATTAAAACGGAAATGAATTTTAATTTAGGTTTTGAAAGGTGAACATGGATGACGTTCGCTCGAAGTATTTTCCCAATGTTGGAAAACTTAAGTAAAGATTTACTTTCAATAATATCTACGTCTAACCCTTTAAGTTTAATACCGTCCATTAACCTTTGGATATGAATAGAAACCCCACCAATTGGTGGAGGTAAAGAACCAACTAATAGTATTTTTTCTTGTTTCATTATTGTTCTAGTGCTTGTTTAAAGAGGGTAGAGTAACGTTCTCCGAGTTTTTGAACCGACATTTCTTTAACGACTTTTTCTCGCGCATTTTTAACCATTTGATTTTGACTCTCTTTGGATAGATTTACGAAAGATAAAATAGTTTCAGACAGCTCCTTTTCTGAGTTAGGATTAAATAATAATCCCGTTTTGTTAGGTTCGATTAATAAAGAATGGTCAAATACATCGCTTGCAATAACAAAGATACCTTTGGCCATTCCTTCACCAATAACATTAGGGAAACCTTCACCAAGTGATGGATGAATTAATAAATCGAACTGAGACATGTACTGAGCAACATCTTTTCTAACCCCACCCCATTTCCAGTGATTATTTAAGTTGCTTTTTTCAAGCAAGGTTATACACTCTTTAGAATACTCTGTAATTAAATCTTGTTTAATGAAGTTAGCTCCAACCCATTCAATTTTTATATTAGATATGCCTTGGTCTTTTAATAGCTTAAGCGCTTTGATAACAACTTTAGTGTTTTTGATTTGTGAAACCCTTCCAATACATAAAATAGATATTTCCTGGTTGGATCTAATTTTAGGGTTATATGAAAACTGTTGTTCATTAATCCCATTTGGAATGTATTGTATTTTAGGCTTTTTAGGAAATAATTTTTCTAATTGTTTTGATTGATGTTTTGAGTTTGGAACAATGCAGTAAGCTTGTTTATATAACTTTCTGGTTACTTTTTTATGAAACGTAGTCACATTCCCTTCAAAGGTACGCTCTGATAAGATTAGTTTGTGTTTTCCTGCAAAAATGATCTTTGAGACCAATACGAACAGCGATGGGAGAAATAAGTATACACAAACAACATCAAATTGGTTTTGCTTAATTACCTGATGCAATTGTTTTAAAAACTTCAGCATCCCCATTTTCCCTCCTTTCGATAATTGAATTATTGGGACTTTAGCTTCGCCAAGAATATCTTTATAGTGATCACCATTATTGTAGTATAATAGACTAACGTTATGGTTTGTTCGTTTTAACTCAATAGCAAGGTTCACAACTTGTCTTTGTGCACCACCAGAGTTTAAAGCATCAATTACCAATAATACATTCATAGCGTACCTACATTAATAATTTTACAAAGGTATAAAGACAAAACATGGATACTATGATGGTATTGTATAAAAATCTGAAGCTTACATGAAATTTGTGTATCAAATGGTCTTTATATAAGAAGTAAAAAAGAAAACCAATTGGAAAAAGCATTAATCTGTGACGAACTGTTCCGGAGATGATAAACAAGATCCACATTAAAGCTAAAAGCAAGATTATTGATGAAAAAGTTAATGCTTTTATTTTTTTACCGGGTGATTTAATTGCTTTGTAAATCCCAAAAAATAAGTACGGAATAGTGAAGTACCATATAATTGCACCAAGCCCCAAAACAACCGTGTTGAAACGGTAATTAGGAAAAGGAGGAATCGGATTATACAATGAAATAATGTAATACAAACTTCGAATAATTGGGTTGGAAGAGAAGGCAATTTTAGCACCTATTGATCCACTTTGTGCTCCTGCTGTTCCTAGTCCCTGGTATTTTTCGAAAATGGTGGTTTGTAAGGTGGAAAATACGGAAAGAAAAAATACAAAGAAAACGAATAATACGATACCTATTATTATGGCTTTTAAAATTTTATTCTTTAGCGAGAAAAACCCATAAGAAACAACAAACAAAATAGTAATGGCGCCTGTTGCATGTCTGAAGTTAAAGGAAACTAAACAGAGAAACCCAAGAATTAGAATTTTTAAAATTATGTTTAGTTTGGTGACCGTTAAGATGAAAATAATCCAAACTAAAATTGATAAAACCCAAATGTCTCTCAATAAAATACTAGAGAAATACATTGTAGATGGGAAAATGGCCAATAAATAACCGAGATTGTTGGCATTTTTAAAGGACAAAAATTGTTGTCCAACTCTATACATTAAAGGAGCTACTGTAGCTCCAACAAAAGCATTAGTCACACCAATATTAAGAGGACTATTATCATAGAAACCAAAGAAATTAAGAAATTTAAAAATTCCAGTATTAATGTAAATGTAAAAAGGATAGTTTCCGAGAGCAGCTGTTTTTCCAGCCAATATCGTTAAGGCCTTCTCATAAAAATTTTCGTCGTCTCCCCCTCCTATAAAAGGACTTCCATTGAGATTTTCAAAATACAATGCAAAAAGAATTAATAGGGTAAGGTTAAAACCATATGCAATTCGGAAGAAGTGTTTTGATTTTTTTTGAAATATTAAACAACCGGCAAAGAAGTAAACAAGACTTAGGAAAAAGAAAGAGAATTGTCCTTTAAACATTCCGTAGGAAAAAAGCGCACTAAACCCTGATAAAGAGGCTGCAAAAAGCAAATAACTTGCAATGCTTATTTTACTCTCTTGTTTTGTATAGGTAAGACTGAATTCCATCCTCAATTTTTAGTCATTAAGATGGAGAAGTTTAATTCAAATTAGAAGAGATACCTTTCTCTATTTCGTTCATCTTTGTACTAATTTGTTTCCATAAGTCTCTTCCAATAACAAATAATAAGCTAATAAATCCTCCAAGGAAACTAAAGAGAATTAAACTACTAACTAGGCTTACTTTACTGGTGCTTAAAGGCTTCATTGGAGAATCAATAATTTGAATTAAAGGCTTCTCATATTCTAATTTAAACTTGGCAAATTCATGATTTTTTACTGCTTCAATATATAATTTGTTTAACAGCTCAACATCTCTTCTTAGTCGAATTTCCTCCAATCTTGCCTGTGCTTTAACGGAGGCAATATTATTATCCTTGAAGGATAAATACTTAATTTCAACTATTGCTAATCTTGATTTGATTGAATCCAGTTTCTTGTTAATTAGCGAAAGATTTTTCACCTCTTTTTCAGTGATGTTAGCATAATAATACTCACCCATCTTTTTTACTAATTCCTTGTTTAATTTTAAGGCCAAGTCTTCCGCCTTCAACTTAACTGTAAGGTCTATAATCCCTTCGTTTGAAAGTTTAGCAAATAAGCATTGTTTAGTAAAATAACCATATATACGCTCAATTACTTTTTTCTTTTTATTATTGAGCTCTAAAAGTGAGGTGTCCTGAAGACTAAGTGTTACAAGATTATCTCTTTCTTCAGACCATTCAGAATTCATAAAATGGTTAGCAATACAGTCTAGAGTATCATTTATTTTGATGGTTTTTAAGAAGGTTGATTTAACGACTGTTCTTGACTTAAGAACTTGAATCATTTTTTCAGCTTCGTTATCACCTAAATTGTTTAACCCAAATTGAGAAGCCATATTAAGCGCACCACTAAGTCCACCTATACTACTATCTCCTTTGTCCAACATCAATGTGCATTGAGCTTCGTAAACCTTAATACTAACCTTGAAGTAATAAAAACCAAGACCAGACCCTAAAAGGCTAAAAAGTGCAATGACTTTTAAGTTTTTTATGATAAGAATTATGAAATATTTAATTCTAAGTAAAACGTTGTAAATTGAATATGGTTCCATTTTAAATAAATCAAGTTATAGGAGTAATTACAAGTTGACTCGTGATAGTAAAACCCATAGGGTTGCAACCCCAGATAGCTTTAAAGTAAGATTCTCTATTTGTCCATTCCAATCTATTCTATCTTCTTTTGCTCTTTTTTCCTTTTTTGGTAAATATTTAACGATAATTTCATCACCCTTTTCAACTTTAGGTTTTATTAATCCCAACATTTTGGATCTTTTTATTTTTCCGTTTAACGTTATAGCATATACATTTCTTCGATTTGCTTTTTTGTCGTAGCCTCCTGCGAATTTTTTAATATAATAAGAGGCTCTTTTTCCTTTTTTGAATGCAACATTTATTTTTTCTTGCTGATCTACGAATTTTGCACCAATGGCTCCTGATATAGCCACAATATCGTTAATCCTTGGAATTACAATTGTATCTCCAGGTCTAAGGTTGTAATTAGATGAAGACTCGTTGTTTTTCAATGCTGTTTTTAGGTTAAGAAGAATCATTCCTACGTTATCCTCGGATCGTTTTATGTAAGCTTTTTCTTCATAAGCTAAATTATTCAAGCCACCAGCTCTTGGTATAATATCAGATAATTGCGTTCTATTTCCTACTAATGAATATGCTCCAGGATATTTCACCTGACCTTTTATAATAACAGTTTCTTGGAACCTAAAATTAGGTAGAGGCCGGATGTTAATTATATCATATGGTTGTAAAATAAATTTTGAATCGGAAGCAAAATCTTTAACCTGTAGGTTAACATAATTTATTGTATCGCTTTTTGGTTTAGAAAAATCTATTCTTTCGATTTCTATTCTACTTATATCAGCTTGAGGTAATGTTCCTCCCGACATCGTGATAAGGTCATTTAAGGTAAGCCCATTTTTAAATTCTACTTTGCCTGGTTGCCGTACAAACCCATTAATTGATAGATATGTCGTGTCAATGAAGCTACTTTTGTTAAAAATGAATATTTCGTCAAGATCAGACATCTGAATGTTTTTTATGTTGTCAGTATTACTTAAATCAATTTGAATTACTTCTCGTTCAAGGTTTTTGTTAAGTCTGTAAATATGAGCGTTTTTCAAATAAGCATTAGGAGTTAAACCATTTGCTCTGCTCAACAATGTATTAAACGTTTCACCATTTTTAAACTCATATATTCCTGGAGCAAAAATCTCTCCTTTAATGGTCACTTTATTACTAATGTTTTCGGCGTTTTTAGAGATTATTAATTTGTCTCCATTCTTTAGTTCTACATTACTAGCCTCTGCAGAAGAATAAGATTTCACTAACCTTCCGTTTTCAGTTTGTCTAATAATACTAATGGAAGATTTGTTTGCCAGCGAATTAAACCCACCCGCGAATTTAAGGGCTGTTGCTAAACTCTCTTTTTCTTTTAATTCATATTGAGCTGGTCGAATAACTTCTCCTTGTATGTTTACAACATTACCTAATGTAGGGACAAGTAAAAAGTCTCCATCTTTAAGGTAAATGAAAGATTTATTATTGGGGTTATTCATAAATTCATATACATCTAATTTTGATACAACCTTTCCGCTACGTATGATTGATATGTTTCTTACAGAACCTTTTTCGCTTGGTCCTTTAGCAAGAGAAAGGACATTGAAGGCTGAATTTATTGAAGGAATAGAGAATGTTCCAGGTGAAACAACTTCTCCAACAATATTAACAGAAATCACTTTTGAATAACTTAAGTTAATTGATATTTGAGAAGAGTTAAATCTATAAACTTTACTAAATCTACTTTTAATAATTTGTTGAGCTTGATTAAAAGTTTTTCCTTTTAAGCTAATTCTACCTATTAGATTAGGATTGATATTACCAAACTCATCTAGCATAAATTCACCATCAAATTGTGATATTCCCCAAATTGTAATACTTAATCGATCACCAGAACCTAATATATAGTTAAGTGGAGGGACAATTCTATCGCTGTTGTTTTGAATATTAACGGCTCCTGATCTGAAAATCGATTGACCAAATACAACCTCTCTAACAATCTTTTCTTTAGTAGACTTTACAACGATTTCTTTTTCGTTTTCTAACTCTGAAGGCTGAACAGATGTTTCTTGAGTTTCCTTTTCTGTTGTATTGCTATTCTCTTGTTTTAATCTTTCAATATCACTAGTAGAAATATCTAAACTTTTTAAGTCATCTTCGGAAGATATCCCAGCTTTTTTCAAATCTGCTAATGAGATTTGTGAAAATGAAATAGTGGGAATTAACAGTAAAAAAAAAGACAATTTTCGCAACATTCCTTCTAGGTATTTTTGAGCAAATATAGTTTTTTATTCTAAGATATAGCTTAATTATCAAATAACCCCCTTGATTTAGATGTTCTAGCGGTATTAACGAACGCATCAAATAAAACCTAAGTGTACCGTCTAACAATTGAGAATCGACTGTTATTTTAAGTTTCTTTATCATTTTGTTTTTTTTATCTCTTAACCTTGATTTTATCCTTTTTGTCAGTTATTAATTTACATTCGTTATTTTTGGAGCATGAGCAGTTTAGAGCAGGTATTTAATCAGTCATTTGAAAAGTCAATTGAGTTAAAACAACTTGTTTTAAATGACGGAGAATTAAAAGACATCATCTTAAGTTCAGCACAAGCTTTTATTGATGCTTATAAGAATGGAAATTGTTCACGTTTTTGTGGGAATGGTGGAAGTGCAGGGGATGCACAACATATTGCGGCTGAGTTGAGTGGGAGGTTTTATTTTGATCGTCCACCTCTGGATGCTGAAGCGCTTCATGTTAATGGTTCTTACGTTACTGCTGTTGCTAATGACTATTCATATGATGTGATTTATGAGAGAATGGTGCAAGCGCAAGGGAAACCTGGTGATGTGTTAGTTGGTATTTCAACTTCTGGTAATTCTAAAAATGTTCTTCTAGCGATGAAAAAGGCGAAAGAATTAGGAATGAAAACAATCGCCTTAACTGGTGAAGGTGGAGGAGCAATGGCAGAATATGCTGATTTTTTAATTGCGATTCCTTCAAAGGATACTCCAAGAATACAAGAAGTTCACATTTTGGTTGGACATATCATTTGCCAAATTGTTGAAGAGGAATTATTTGGATCTAAATAGTTGCATGCGGATTTGGCAGATCTTTTATTTAGGAATGACTTGTAAAGTAAGCTTTGGCTTATTGGATGCCCAGAATACTCAATTCTTAAGAATCAATTCGGTTTTATAACATCAAAACAACAGATCCGCGGAATCTCCGAGATCTGCGTGAAAAATCATTTACAGATCACTGTTCCGAGATCACCACCAACTTTTAGTGCATTACAAATCTTAACAGATTCAACACCTGCATTGATCGCATTAAAAGCATTAGACAATTTAGGAATCATTCCATCTGAAATAATCCCTTCTGATTTGTACTGCTCAAATAACTCAGGAGTGATTGTTTGAATAACACTCGATTTATCATTAAAATCATGTAAAACACCATCCAATTCAAAACCTAAAATTAATTGTGTTTTTGATTTTTGAGCTAAGGCAGTAGCAACTGTACTGGCAATAGTATCTGCATTGGTATTTAACATTTGTCCTTCTCCATTGTGGGATAAGGGAGCTATTACAGGAACGATGTTGTTTTCAATAAGACTCATTAATAGGTCAGCATTAATCGAGTCGATATCTCCAACCCATCCGTAATCTACATCTTTAACTGGTCGTTTATGTGCTGATATTAAATTTCCATCAGCTCCACTTAAACCAAGAGCATTTGTTCCTTTCGCCTGAAGCTTAGCAACAATTTTTTTGTTGGCCAATCCACCATAAACCATGGTAACAACCTCAAGCATGTTTTCGTCGGTAATACGTCGGCCTTCCACCATTTTAGTTTCGTAACCTAAGCTTTCAGCAACTTTTGTGGCCATTCGCCCGCCACCATGAACTAAAACTTTCGGACCTTCAATTTTGGAAAATGAATCTAAAAAAGTGCTTAACGCATTTTCGTCTTCAATAATCCCACCACCAACTTTTACGACTTTAATCATTTTAACAGGGATAAGCGACTAGCTAATAGTTACTAGTTTGGATTGTATATTTATCCTTCGACTAAGCTCAGGATGAGAATTATATTATTTTTTCAAAAATTCTTGCAAAACAGTTTGAATAGAAACTACTCGATTTCCTGCTTGTTCAATCACAACTGAGTTTTCTGAATCGATCACTTCATCTGCAACAACTACATTTCGTCTAACGGGCAAGCAATGCATAAATTTAGCATTATTTGTTACTGCCATTTTATCTACATCAATCGTCCAAGAAGGATCTGTAGATAAAATTTGACCGTAGTTGTCATAAGAACTCCAGTTTTTAGCATAAACAAAATCAGCCCCTTCAAAAGCCTTCTTTTGATCATGCTCAACTGTAACACCCTCAGTAAATTGAGGTGCTAAGTCATATCCTTCTGGATTTGTGATTACCAATTCAACATCAGCTTTTTTCATCCATTCAGTAAATGAATTAGAAACAGCCTGCGGTAAAGCGCGTGGATGAGGTGCCCAAGTTAAAACAACCTTCGGACGAGCTTTTGTTTTATGAGTTTCAATCGTCACTAAATCAGCCAATGATTGAAGCGGATGTAAAGTACTTGATTCTAAGTTTACAATTGGAACAGTAGCATGTTTGATGAAGTTTTGGAGAACCTCTTCATTATAATCAGCCTCTCGATCTTCCAATCCTGCAAAACATCTAATACCTAATACATCAACATAAGTACTAATTACAGCAGCAGCTTCTTTAATATGTTCAGCAGTTCCTTGGTCCATAATAGCACCATCTTTCGATTCTAACTGCCAACCATCACTTCCAATGTTAAGTGTAATAACATCCATTCCTAAATTAAACGCTGCTTTTTGAGAGGAAATCCTGGTTCTTAAACTTGAGTTATAAAAGATTAAACCTAATGTTTTGTGTTTACCCAAGGTAGTGTTTGCTAATGGATTTGCTTTGACTTCCATTGCTTTTTTAAGTAACTCCTGAACGTTTACTACATCCTTAACCGAAAAAAAATTTTCCATTATGCTTTGCTTAAATTATCAGGTAAAGGTAATGTTTCTTGATGTGTAGTGAAAACTAAACCATTTAAGTTTTCTTGATAAGGATAACATTTAGAAATAAGCATAAAAATAATACATTTGTACTGTGAGTAAATTCAAGAGGTTTATATCCTATGCAAAGGATTTTAAAGGCTATTTCGCCTTAAACGTGACGTTTAATATTTTGGGGGTGATTTTTACTATGATTGGTATGTCTACCATGATGCCCTTAATTGAGATTTTATTCAAATCGGATATTTCACAAATCAATGATTTTTTAGCGCCTAATCCAAACCTTGATTTCTCAAGAGAATATTTGGAGTATGAAGTTAATCATTGGTTTGCAGGAATGATTGATGGAGCTTCTTCTTTTATCGAAGGAAAAAAAGAAGCCTTATATAAGATATGTATACTTATTTCTGTAGCATTTTTGTTCAAAAACTTATTCCTTTATTTAGCACAATTCTTTTTAGCACCTATCCGAAATGGGATGATTGCTAAGTTGAGAAACGACGTTTACAAAAAGATGTTAAGATTACCAGTTTCTTTCTTTAACAATGAAAAGAAAGGTGATTTAATGAGTAGAATGACCAATGATGTTGGTCAAATTGAATGGGGAATGGTTTCGCTTCAAAAAATTGTGAGAGAGCCCATTCAAATTATTGTATTCATTTATGGATTACTTTTTATTAGTGTAAAATTAACGTTAGTGGTGCTGTTACTTCTGCCAATTACGGCCATTGTGGTTTCTATTATTGGTAAAGGATTAAAGCGAACATCTAAAAAAGCACAAGGAAAACTCGGACAGGTATTATCGGTTGTCGAAGAAAGTATAACTGCCGTTAAGGTGATTAAGGGATTTGCAGTTGAGAAGATATTCACCAAAGATTTTGAACAACATAATCATCGCTTTTATACACTCACTAATCGCCAAATTAGAAAAAGAACAGCTTCTTCACCAATAAGTGAAACGATAGGTATTGGTGTTTTTGCTTTGGTAATGTGGGTTGGAGGAAACATTGTTTTTGATTCGGAAAACGGTTTGAGTGGGTCAACATTAATTACTTATTTGGCATTCATGTGGGGGTTATTGTCTCCTATTAAATCAATGACGGCTTCTTTAAATGCTTTGCAAGTCGCATTTGTGTCGTTGGAAAGAGTGGATGAGATATTAGATGCGGACGAGAAGAATGAAACTGAAACTGGAGGTAAACAAATTAATGGTTTTGAAGATAAAATAGAATTGAGTAATGTGCGCTTTAAATACGAAGAAGAGGAAGTTTTAAAGGGGATTAGTTTAAGTTTCGAAAAAGGAAAAACGTATGCTTTAGTAGGAGAGTCTGGATCGGGTAAATCTACTTTAGCTGATTTGGTTCCGCGTTTTAATGATGTTACGGATGGTATTATAACAGTAGATGGAAAAGATGTTCGTGAAATAAATATTCAATCTCTTAGAAAGTTAACAGGTATAGTAACACAAGATTCCATTTTGTTTAACGATACAGTCAGACAGAATTTATCACTGGGCGTTGAAAATGTTTCTGATGAAGATTTTACAAAAGCGTTGAAAATTGCTAATGCCTATGATTTTGTATCTGAATTGGAGTATGGAATTGATTCGGTAATTGGAGAAGGTGGCGGAAAATTGAGTGGAGGACAACGGCAACGTTTATGTATTGCAAGAGCAATATTACTCAATCCTCCCTTACTAATTCTTGATGAAGCAACGTCTGCATTGGATACAGCATCAGAGAAATTGGTTCAGGAAGCTTTAGAAAAAGTAATGGAAGGAAGAACTGCAATTGTTATAGCACACAGATTAAGTACGATTCGGAATGCTGATAAGATTGTAGTATTGGATAAAGGGAATATTGCAGAGGAAGGAAGTCATGACGAATTGTTTGACAGAAAAGGTCATTATTATAAGTTGTGTAATCTTCAAAACATTAAGTAATATGAAAGCTTTATGTTCGTTTCTATTTGTTATTTCAGTTTTACTAGCTTGTAAAAAAGAAGCCAATAAAGAGGAGTCTTCACTATCTTACTCATGTATATCTTTTAACGGAAATTTCGTACCGAATAATAAGGATACAGTTAATTTCTTAATCGATTCGACGATTTACTCAGGAATGGTTTTAGGCAGTGATAAAGGAACGACTTGGGATTTTTCAAAACTTACTCAAGTTGATAGTTTTGATATTCCTTTTATTGGAGTATCGTTACTTCCAAATGCATCAGACTTTCCAGATGCCGATGTTGCTGGTGAATTTACTTTTTTAAAAAAAAATGCAAATGGGTTAGCGGTTTTAAGTGTAGAGACTGGAGTTGAAGGCTTAGATTTTGTTTTGAAACTAGATGAAACGTATAATTTATTTGATTATCCTTTGGAATACCAAGATGAATTTTCAGATGAATTCTCACTTAGTCAAACGGAAAAATTGGTAACTTTTGAATACGAAGGAGCAACTGAAGATTTTGATTCGATTACTTTTAACCGTCACGGAGAAATTAGTAAAAGGGTAGACGGTTGCGGTAAATTAGTTACGCCAAATGGAACATTTGATGTATTAAGAGTTTATAAAGAAGAAACTATAACCGACACTATTATAGGATATAAATTTGTAGGGTTATTCAGTGTTGCACTTCCCATTGTTAATTCAAAAGAAACTTACTATTCTTACGAGTTTTATACTGATTCTGCTTATTCGGTTTATCCTATTGTCAAAACTAATTTAAACGCAAATAAAGAAATTCAGGAGGTTATTTATCTAAAATAAATTAGTGACTTAGCTTTTGAAAAGATTTTTTCTTTAAGATTCAAACAGCTTAATTAAGTTGTTCTCATCGGAAAACCTTTGTTAGGAAACCGTTAAGGTTTCTCCAAGGTTGTTTAACACATTTATGTATTTCGGTATAGCTTGATTTAATTCATCAACATAAATAAACTCATCAGCAGTGTGAGATCGTGCTGAATCTCCAGGCCCCATTTTAACACTTTCACAAGGCATTAAAGCTTGATCTGATAAGGTAGGTGATCCGTAGGTATTGATGTTTAAATTTTTGGCAACCTTTTTAATAGGATGCGTTTCATTCACTCCACTTGAGTTTAGTCTTGTTGATCGAGCTGTTACTTGACAAGAAACATTTGATTTAATAATATCTAACACCTCTTCATTACTGTACTTGTCGTTAACTCGAACATCTACAACAAAATCACATTCCGCAGGGACAACATTGTGTTGACTACCTGCTTTAATTACAGTGACACTCATACCAATACCCCCAGTTTCAGGTGAATGCTTAGGGAATTCGTAAGTGTTAAACCAATTTATGTCTTCAATTGCTTTAGAAATAGCATTTACGCCTTCTTTACGTGCGGCATGTCCTGAATTACCAATCGCTTTGCAATCGAGCACCATAAGTCCTCTTTCTGAAATTGAAATATCTAGTAAAGTAGGCTCCCCAACAATTCCAAAATCAATTTTAGGTAGTTTAGGAAATAGATATTCCATTCCATTTTTACCACTGATTTCTTCTTCCGCTGAAGCTGCGAAAATTAAATTAAAAGGAAGGTTCTTTTTTTCGAAAAAATGAAGAAAAGTACCCAATAGTGTAATTAAAGCACCTCCTGCATCATTACTTCCTAATCCAAATAATTTCCCATCTTCAATAATAGATTTGTAAGGCTCTTTAGTATAGCCTTTATTAGGCTTTACAGTATCAAGATGAGAGTTTAATAATATGGTATATTTTCCTTCTTGAAAATGTTTGTTTTTTGTCCAAACATTATTTTTATCTCTCGTGAATTGTACTTTATGCTGTATGAGAATATTTTCTATGTAAACTGCTGCAGGTTCCTCTTCTTTACTTAAAGATTTGATGTCAATAAGTCCTGAAAGGATTTTTACAGGATCAAAAGTGGTCATTGTATGTATTATTAAGTGTTGTTCTTAAGCCAAGGTAAATAAATCGGTTTTGACTATCATTTCCATAATGTTTGGATAAACTTCTGTCCTTTAAACCAATTTCAAAATATAATCTAGCGCGTGGATTAACCATGAATCCATAGCGGGCATCTAGGTAGTTTAATTTGCTGAGGTCTCCTTGTGCTATTCCATAACCGGTAAGTCCTTCATCACCATTAATATCTACGCGATTTGTGTTGTAACTGTAAAAGACATTTCCTCCATGATTTACACTTGAGGTGTCTCTTCCTATTTCAGACCAAACAACTTTTAAAGTGAATTTATGTCGTTTGTATTTGTAACGAACAATTCCAATTGCTTCTTGAAAATTAGCTCCAAGTGGATGGGCTAAAGGTTCATTCATGTGCGTATGTGCATTTGCGCTATCAAAGTGCGTGTACGTAAATGGTCTTACTACGTTGTATTCAGCCTGAGCGCTTAAACCATATATTTTAAATAAATTGTAAGCTTTCACTCCAATTTGACCTCCGTATTTATTCCCCCAGTAACCATTTGCTTTTTTAAGTTCAGAAAATTTTAAATCATCCAATACTGCCTGGCCATAAATAGAGACATTATTATTGACTTTGAATTTAACATTAGCACCCAATAGCACATTATCCGCTGATCCGTTTTGCCACTCCACAGGTCGCATAAATATAATAGGGTTCATATATTGCCAATCAAATCCTTTGTCTGCTTTTAACCAAGAAACAGATTCGTAGAATCCTATGTTTAATCTTTTGGTCGCATTCCAACTTAAATAATGAACTGCTAAGTACTTCTGTGTCCAGTTTCTATCTGCAGCATCTTGAAAACCAATATGACTTAATTGTGCCCAAAGGTTTACATATTTAATATTCCAAACAGTTGTTTCAAGTTTAAAATACGGGTAATTAAATGAGTTGTCACTTAATAATAGTGAGCGATATCCGTCGCCTAAAAAGTTTTTACCGTGACCAATAAATGCTGTGAAGAATTTACTTGGTTTATAACCAACAGCTCCTGATGAAAAGCCCCAATCAGCTCCTGCACCTTCTTTGAATAGTTTAAACCTTCCTTGTCCTGGAACAACAAAGTTTGAATTAGCATATTGGCTAATGTAGGGTAGTAATTTCGCCTGATTTTCATAGAAGGCAGATTCAAAAAATATTTTTTCACCAATTTGGCCAGAAAGCCAATATCCACGTGTATTATTCCAAAATGATTCTTTTAAATATGTATCGTTTCCAGCGTTTAATCCTAAAAGCATGTTGGCTCTTAATTTTAAATCAGGTTGATTGATATACACCAAATCTTCATCTAACAATTTGTTTTCACTCCACATGAGAAATTTCGCCCAATTAGATGTTGGAAGAAGATATAATCGATTGGTGTCGGTGACTGTAGAGTCAATCGAGTCGATATTGATTACATTTTTAACATCTTGATAAAAATAAGGTTTTATCGAAGTGTGGGAATTTACGTTAACGTCACTTAAATACATCTCAACAAATGCGTTTTCGTCATGATCTAACGGCAAAAACAATTGTTGAGCTTGAAGTATACTGGTGAAAACAAGTGCAATAAAAGCAAGTTGAATTCTAAGTTTAGTAATCATAATAGAGGTTAAATAAAGATGTTCTAAAACCACCGTAAAGGTAGTGATGATTTTCTTTATTTCCATCAAGCCATTGTGTTCTATTTTGATAACCTATTTCTAGCATTAATAAATATTTAGGGTTTAGTAAGTAATTGACTTTAGTATCCCAATTTAATTGTTTGTAATCAATACCATATCCTATTTCATATCCATCTTCGTAAAGCCTTTCGTTGTATGATTTAAAGATATCCTTACCGCTTGAAATACTATCTATAAATTCTTCTCCACCCTGAATGTAAACGAATTTGGTGTTTATATTGAAGCGTTGTTTTCTAAAGTTAATTACGCCTAAGAGTTCTCTAAAATTGGCACCGAATGGATGCGCAAGAGAATTGTAATTGTGTCCGTAATTCATTCCCGAAGTTCTGTGAGAATAAGTAAATGGGCGAACGGTATTGTGTTCGAGTTGAACAATTAAATTTTCTAACGGTAAATTATGGATTTTAACTCCTGCCTGGTAGCCGTATTTGTTTGCCCACCAAGTTGGGTTGTAAATTAGGTTTTTAGAGTGTAGTTCGTCTAAAACAATCTGTCCATAACCGTTAATATATTTATGAATATCCCATGAACCGTTGAAACCGATAAGCATATTATCTGGTGAGCCTATGTTGTATTCTAGTGGTCTTAAAATTACAAAAGGATTAATATAATTAAGTTCAATAGATGTTCTTGCGTTAGAATCACCTTCCCAGATAACAGCTTCAAAAAAAGCAAGTTTTAATTTTTTACTTGCGAGAACATCGATGTAATGAAAACTTCCGTATTTTTTTCGTTTTAGGCCGTCTCCAATTAAATTATTGGTGAAATCTATGAATTCACCAATAATCGAGGTGTATTTTACGCTTCCGATACTTAAGTCACCACGAATAAAAGGATAATTCCCGGCTGCGTCGGAAAGTAGTAAACTCCTGTAGCCGTTTCCAATAAAGTTTTTACCGTGACCTGCACTTAATTTGAAAAACGTACTAAATTCATATGTAAAACCACCTCCGGAAACGGAATAATCAAATGGTCCGTTGGGATTTTTAACCTCTGCTTCACCCGGAGCTACTGCCGTGTAATTTATGATTTTATTAGTTTTGGGATCAAAATTTTGATAGTTTTCATAAAACGAGGTTACCCATTTAAACTTTGTGCCGATGGTGCCTCTAGCAGAACCCCCTCTACGAGATCCGTAAAACTTATCAGATCCGGTAGAAACATTAAAAATAGGATTTAATCTAAAAGAGTATTTATCGTTTTTTACACCGTAAATATTTTTATTAAACATCCAGTTAAAAAAAGGAGATTTTATAGGGTATGAAAAACTATCTGAAGGTAAGTTTTCAAATACAAAATAAGCTTCTAGACTGTTGATGTTGGAATTTAGAATTGTATCTCCTTTTGAAAGTTCTTTGTCGAACATCCATTTAACATCATTGTTTAAAATATTAAATTGAGCTTTTGTAAAAAAAGCAAAGAGGATAAAAAGACTTACCGTTATTTTAAATTTAACTGGCAATACTGTTGTCCTTTTTTGTTTTTTTCTCTTGTTCCGGGTGAACCACCTGCAGTGCTCTTTTATCGTTATTTCTTCTAATAATGATTGATGGGATAAATGAAAACAATCCAGCAATACATACCTCTACTGCTAAGAGATTTAAACCTCCTATATTTCTTAAGCTGTAAACTAAAACAATAAATAAAGCATTAAAAATCATTATTAAAATAGATGATTTCATGTGCGAAAATCCTAGCTCTAAAAGTTTGTGATGAATGTGGTTTTTGTCAGGGTTTAAAGGGCTTTTGCCGTTTAAAGCTCTGAATATAAAAACTCTTAACGTATCAAACAAAGGAACAATCAAAATACCAAATGCTACAATTGGAACCGAATTAATTCCCCAAGTTGAGTTGGGACTTAATTGGATAAAGAATATGATTTGAACACCGATAATTAGTCCAATAATTAACGAACCTGTGTCACCCATGAATATTTTAGCTGGAGTCTTATTAAACCAAAGGAAGCCTAATAGAGAACCAACTAATGAGGCTGAAATTACTGCTAAATCAACATGGCCTGTAAGGTAAAACCATGATCCTAAAGCAGAAGAAACGATAATTGAAACACCAGCCGAAAGCCAGTTTATCCCATCAATTAAATTAAACCCATTCATTATTACAACCAGTGTGAATACTGTTAAGGTGGATGCAATTTCAGGCCTTAGTTCTTCAACACCTAAAAAACCATACATACTTGTAATCCGAACGCCTCCTAACACTACTAAAATTACAGCAGCTAGTAACTGACCCATTAATTTTTTAATTGGAGCGGTAATTAAGATATCATCTTTAATTCCAATAAAAAATATGATCATTAATGCTCCAACTAGATAATTGTAATTAAAGTATGATTGTTCTGTGATACAAAGACTTGAGCTAATCATGAAGCCAGCAAATATTGCCAGTCCTCCTAATGTTGGAATAACTTTATCGTGCGACTTTCGTTCGTCTGGAACGTCGTATAAATGTTTTAGATAGGAAACTTTAATAACCGAAGGTATAGCAACGACAACAATTAATAAACTTGATATGAATGCGAGTATAATTTCTAGCATTAGTTTTTCTTGGTGCAAATATAGTGAAATATATATTTGCTTAAGGCACGACGCGTTAAAAGTGAAAAAGATGCCTTTTGATTATATTTCCAGTAAAAAATTTCGCATTTTTTCAGCCATTTTTTTCCGATCGAACTCTTTTGCTAACTTCAAGCAACCTTCCTGACAATTCTCGTAAACGGTTTGATCTTCTTTTAGCAAGTTTAGTTTGGTTAAAAAGTCTTCTTTGTTTTCAGGTTCGAAACACAATCCGGCATTATATTTTTGAATAATATCAGCACTTTCACCTTCAACACCTAATAGTATTGGTATTTGCATGGCAGAGTTTTCAAATATTTTTGAAGGAATAACAGTTTTGAATAATTCACTTTTTTTAAGTGGAACTAAAGAAACATCCATTAATGATAAATATGCAGGAACGTCTTCTTTTAACATACTTGGAATGAATGAAATATTGGTTATGTTTAGCGCTTTTGCAAGTGCAATTAACTTTGATTTTTCTGCACCATCTCCCATTAACATTAGGTGAAAATCAGGATTATTTTTGGGCCAAGAATTAAGAATAAAATCTAGTTTATGAGCCATTCCATGTGTTCCAACATAACCCGCAACAAATTTTCCTTTAAGATTGTATTTTTCAACTAAAGCGGCATCTTTTTCCATTTTAGAAAAACGTTCAAGATTTGCTCCATTAATAACAACCTTTACTTTTTTACTATCAATTCCCCTTTCAATTAGATTCTTTTTAAATGACTCAGTTACGCTTATTACTCTACTTGATCTTTTGTATAATCTTAATTCTATTTTTTCGAGGAATTTAAAAATTTTACTATCACCATTTATAGCCCCTACTGCTCTAATAGATTCTGGCCAAATATCTCTTAGTTCAAATACCCAAGGCTTTCTTTTTAACGTTGCTAAGGTTTCGGCTGTCCAAGTCGTGAAAAACTGCGGAGAAGTAGCTATAATAACATCTGTTTTTTTGAATAACCCGACCCAAAACGCCATGAAGGCAAAACTTAAAAAGTCAATTATTCTTTTTGCAAAACCTTCATTAGCCGAAATATAAGACCATACTCTTATGACCTTTATACCTTTTATTTCTTCTTTTTGAAAAAGTTTATTTTTGTAACCTTCATATACTTTTCCTTTTGGAAAGTTCGGCGCGCAAGTAATCACCGTTACTTCATCCCCTTTTTTCACCCATTCTTTGCAGTGTTCAAACGTCCGTGTTGCTGGTGCATTTACTTCTGGTGGAAAATTATCAGTGATAAAAAGAATTTTCATGACTTATTTATTGCAAGCGGTTAGGGTAATGTTTGATTTCAGTTCGTCTTTAAAGATAACTTCTACAACCTTGGCACTTTCGGTTAAATTGTAACCATGAGCGTAAGTGTATTCTTTAATTCGAGTACTTATGGCTCCTTCAAAGCTGATTTCTACTCCTTCCACATGTACCTTTTTTTCGGTCATAATAACCTTAATGTTTGGGTGAAAATGAAGGTAAGCACTACTGTTTCCTAAAAGTTTCCGTTTCGTTACCATTTTATCTAAAATGGTAATTGTGTTGTCATTTAATTCAAAATGTCTTTGGTGGAATACACCATATTTAGCGTAGCCTTTATGATACCCTGTTATTGAATTTGAAGATTCACCAGTAATCAAAGCCTTTGCTCTTCGTCCTACCCTAAAACCACCCCAAACTTCAGTCTGATCGACCTTGCCATATCTCACGGTGTTATGGCTTGATGTGCTCCGTTCTCTTTGTCTTCGGGGACCAACATCATAGGTTGATATCCCTGGGTCGACAATTATTGGATTTTCTTTGAAGTTTAAAATAAAATTAAAAGTGTCCGAATGTGCATGACCAGGAATATAACTTGGTCCAATTTCCCCATAATCCACAAACAGTTCTAAGTTGTTATTTTCAAACAGTCGGTATCCAGAATCTGATAATTCGGTCTTTTTCCAATTAACATTTAGTGATTTTGCATACTCAAATAATTGGATAGAATCTGGAGCGATGTTTTCGGTTGAATCGTTAACTCTTGGTGTAGTGCCGTTTTTAAAAGTTATTTTTTCTAACCAACCCAACATGTTTTCGGCTTTAGCTAGTAAAAACGCTTCAAACGCTTTGTCTTCATAAACATCTCTGTTATTAATTATTAGATTGTAAGAGTCTAATAATCGATGTAAAATTATTTTATGATACATCGGGGTGAGCTCAAAATGTGCTCCGTCGGAAAGAATTTGCTCTCGCAACTCAATCGATATGATTTCAACACCTTTCAAATAGAGTTCGCTTCCTTTAAAATAGTAACCTCCAAATAGCAACGAGAAACCGTTTTCTAGTAAATGGTTTCCAAGTATATGATATTCTAAATTGTCAAGTAGTATTCTATATTGACTGTATAAAAATCGATCTAATGATTTTACTTCTAGGTTGTGAATCGATAAGAATTTCACCCAATTCATGCCTCTTAAAGAAGTAGGGTAGGGTTCGTTTGCATTTTTTAACTCTTTTAATTGATCTACAAATAAGTACATCAAAGATTGCCCTATTTCAGGGGTCATTTCCTTTTGATTTAAAAAGTCAAAATAATTTAAATTATAAGCCCACAACTTTCCGTTGTCCATATAATCCCAATCAATTCCATCAGAAAAAGAAATTGAGCGATTTAAAAAAGTAAAAGTGTTTTCCTTAAAAGATTGCGAGTTGGGAATTATTGGACTGAAAACAAGAGGCTTACCCTTCCGGTATAAATTAAACTTTTGGTTAAATCTTACAAAATCTTGGTATTTCTTACGAAAAGTGTAATACAATCGGTAAGTAATTTGTTTCAGTTTTAAATAACGAACTGTCCTAAGGAGCAAGAAGATATCACCCATTATATTTTTTGAAGTTCACCAGTTTTTAATGATCTAAGAATAGCAAACGTAAGTTTTGAAGTAGAGTACATTTCCTCAAATGAAATTGCAAGCTCTCCTTTTTCAACTGCCGTTTTTAACGCTGTAAATTCACCTTTAAATCCTTTATCTTGATTAGAGTTTTTAGATTTAGTAGATTTTCCTCCTTTAAAGATTTCTAATTCTCTAAAGTTATCCATTGTCATTGCTAAATCTGGCGCAAAGAGTTCAATGTATTCTTTTGGTAATTGATTGTTTCCGAAAGCGTAATAATTAATTACAGCCGTTGATCCGTTTTGATATTTTATTGTAATACTAACATTGTCTTCATCTGGAATACTTTGATCTGGCTTAGTAACACAGCTTGCAAAGACACTTTCAGGAAGAGATCCAATTAAGAAAGTACACGTATCAATAAAGTGGCAAGCCTCTCCAATAATTCTTCCTCCACCAACTGCAGGATCTTGAACCCAAACATCTTTTGGAATAACACCTGCATTTACTCTATAGTTAATACTCATTGGTAAATCACCAGCTTCTTTTTTCATCGCTTGCACCAATGGAGCGAAACGTCTGTTATAACCAACTTGTAAAACCGGTTTTTTATCAGTGTTTGCATAAAAGTCCTTAATTTCTTCCAGCTCACTCTCAAGAATCGCTAAAGGCTTTTCTACAAAAACATTCTTGTCTGCTTTTAAAGAGGTTAACACCTTTTCACCGTGATCATTGTGACGAGTCGTAATGAAAACAGTATTGATGTCATTATTTTTTAACAACTCTTGGTAATCTGTAGTGATGTATTTAAAATTGTGTTTGTTGCCTGTAGAGTGTGCGCTTACACCAGTTGCTGTACAAAGTCCAACAAGGTTAGCGTCATTTATCTTTTTAAGGTTAGGAATAATAACCGATTTTGTAAAGTTACCTGCTCCAATTAGGCCAACATTTAATTCACCTGATTTGATTGTCGCATCTGAAATTTTAACCAATTCAGATTTAAGCGAATATTCTTCTTTGTAATTTAAAAGAATTCCCAAATAATCTTCTTTGATTTTACCCTCCAATAAATCATATGCTGTTAAAGCATTATCAAATTCGTATTCATGAGATACCATTTCCGAAGGTGTGATTTTACCTTCATCAACTAAATCAAGAAAAGCTTCAAAGTTTCTTCCTTCAGTCCATCTAACGTGAGCGAAAGGATAATCAATTCCTTGCTCTTCATATTTGGGGTCATATCTTCCTGGGCCATAAGCCATAGAAAGTTTTAACTCCAATTCTTTTTTGTAGTATTCAGTTCTCGGAATATCCATTCCAACTAAACCAACTACAATGACTCTTCCTTTTATTCTTGAAATTTCACCGGCATCAGCAATAGGCTGACTGCTAGATGTGCTTGCTGCAATAACAACAGCATCAGCTCCATTTCCATTGGTGAATAATTTTGCTTTGTCAATTACTTTATCAGGAGAACAAACTTCATCAGCACCTAATTTTTTAGCTAATTCTAATTTTCTTGGATCAAAATCAGTTCCTAAAACTTTACACCCATTGGCTTTTAATAATTGAACTGTGATTTGACCTAAAAGCCCTAATCCCATTACAACTACTTTTTCTCCTAAACTTGGGTTGGTTTGACGAATTCCTTGTAATGCAATCGAACCAACTGTAACAAATGAAGCGTCAGCATCGGAAACATTTTCAGGAACTTTGACAAATAAGTTTCTTGGAACATAATTAATTTCACTGTGATTTGCATAACCAGCTCCACCACAAGCTACGCGATCTCCTACGGAAATTCCATTTACTTTGTCGCCAACTTTTACAACTTCGCCAACACATGAATACCCTAAGGGAATTGGAGTGTCTAATTTTGTAAAAACTTTTTCAAGGGTGTTTTTCACACCTTCTTGTTTCATTTTATTTACAACTTGCTTCACTAAATCAGGCCGGGCCTTCGCTTTTCCAACAAGTGATTTTTTTGCTAAATCAACAATCATTTTTTCAGTCCCTGCAGAAACAAGAGAAGTAATTGTTCGAACAAGTACTCCGTTTTCTCCGCAAATTGGAGCTGGAACTTCATAAACTCCTAACTCACCTGTTTTATATGATTGTATAAGTTGTTTCATAACAATGATAATTTTCTCAAATATACTATATCGAATGGGTTTTTAAAAGGAGAAAATAAATTGGAATGAATAATAAGTGTATTCTATTTGTTATTTTTTCAGAGCTTTAAAAGAACATTTCATTAGGTTTATTGAAGTTTGCATATGTATATTATAGGTTTTGGATTTGGTTTGAATGAGGCATATTACTTTGAAGAATACTGAGCCAAATTGCTAATTGGAAAATTAAAAGGATGAAGTGAACTTTTTCATCCTTTTAATTTTTTTTATGTAAAACCTGTAAAAATAGATTTTGTTGTACTACAAATGCTTTGTGATTTTCGAGCTTTTAGGCTTAGTCAATGAGTACCAATAGTCAATCCACATGCCATCTTCATCAACTAAGTATTTTTGAAAATTCCATTTCACCGAAGTGGAGTTTTTGCCATTGAGTTCTTTGCTTGTAAGCCATTTGTATATTGGGTGCTGGTTTACACCTTTTACGTCAATTTTTTCACTCATAAGAAATTCAACGCCATAATTTTTCTTACAAAAGCTTTGGATTTCATCTGACGAACCTTTCTCCTGTTCTCCAAACTGGTTACAAGGGAACCCAAGTATAACCAATTTATCTTTGTATTTATCGTGCAGTTCTTGTAGGCCTTCGTATTGAGGGGTAAATCCACACTTTGAAGCGACATTTACAAATAGGATTTTTTTTCCTTTAAACGTATTTAGTTCTATAGTATCACCATTTAAGCTAACAAAAGAGTAGCTATGTATTGAATTCTCTTTTTCCATTTTGTCGTCATTTTTTAAAACACAAGCAAGACTTATTAGTCCAGCCAATGATAAATAAAATAATTTTTTCATAAACCTTAAGTTAAATTTTAATCGGTAAAAAAAACAATAAGCTTAAAAGATATATCTATATCTTTCATAGTCTAATCTTATTCCAAATTTTTCAGTTCTATTTTGTTCAAGATTTAAAAGCCAAATCAGACAATTTTTTAATATTTAAGTCTCTTAACAATTAAACACTTTATTGTTCTAAAATAAAAGTGATTTAATTATACATTTTATTCTGTTTTGCAAAAAAAAGCTAATGGTTATTTGCATAATAGCTTAAACATAATTTAACGATAAGAAAGCATGTGTATTACAAATGCGTTAAAATAGGGCATAAAAAAAGGAGTTACATTTCTGTAACTCCTTGATTATAACCGCTCCCCCTCTAGGACTCGAACCTAGGACCCTCTGATTAACAGTCAGATGCTCTAACCAGCTGAGCTAAGGAGGAATTTAATCTTATTCCCCAAAATGGGATGGCAAATTTACTAATGTTTTCTAAAATAAACAATACCTTTATTGAATAATTTCTAAAAAAATTAAAATGAGTCTTTTAATCATTGGTACTGTAGCGTTCGATGCAATAGAAACCCCATTTGGTAAAACGGATAAAATTGTCGGAGGTTCAGCGACTTACGTTGGATATTCGGCTGCGAAATTAGGGGTGAATCCTAAATTAGTTGCTGTTGTTGGAGATGATTTTCCAACTGAAACAATTAACGATTTAAAGAATGCTGGGTTTGACTTAGAGGGTTTACAAGTGAAAAAAGAAGAAAAAACCTTCTTTTGGAGTGGTAAGTATCACAACGACATGAATTCAAGAGATACTTTGATAACTGAATTAAACGTTTTAGAGTCATTTAATCCTGTAATTCCAGATTCTTACCAGGACTGTACTTATCTAATGCTAGGTAATCTTGCCCCTGCACTACAAACTCAAGTAATTAATAGTTTAAAGAATCGTCCGAAATTAATCGCAATGGATACCATGGACTTTTGGATGGATATTGCAATGGATGATTTAAAAGAAGCAATATCAAAAGTTGATGTTCTTACAATTAATGATGAAGAGGCTAGACAATTATCGGGTGAATATTCGTTGTTAACTGCAGCTGAGAAAATACAATCAATGGGGCCTAGATATTTAATCATCAAAAAAGGTGAACACGGGGCGTTGTTGTTTCATGGGAAAGAGATGTTTTATGCGCCTGCATTACCATTGGCATTCGTAAAAGACCCAACTGGGGCTGGTGATACTTTTGCTGGAGGATTCATGGGTTATTTAGCAAGTACTGATGATGTTTCTTTTGAGAACATGAAAAGAGCAGTTGTTTATGGAAGTGCGTTGGCTTCATTTACAGTAGAAGAGTTTGGAACAGACAATATTAAAGCTGTCACCCAAAAAGACCTTGAAGCTCGAATGGATGCATTTAAAGCGTTAATGAGTTTCAAACATTAGAGTTTATGAAAAAGTTTTTTTCGATATTGTTAGTTCTTATTTTAGGAGCATGTTCTGAACCGCTGGATGCGTCGAAGGTTAAAGTTCGCAAGATTGATCTTTCTTCAATTGACATGCCTGTGAAATTAAATGTTCCTGATTTTGCGACGGTAAACTCAACTGGTGAGCCTGAAGATATGTTGGGATTATACTCAATTTTATCAGGAAATGTGAAAGCAGAGAATTTTAGTGTTGAGATAACGTGCTTTACAATGACAGATTCTAATTTGGAAGAGGTGTTAGATGAGGCTGGTAATGAGATAAAAGCTGAAAGTGGGTTTGAAAAAATAATTCAACAGCGTGAAGATGGTTTTCTTTTTCAATCAACTGAAATTAATGGAGATCCTAATTTTAGTTTTATTAAAGTAATCGTTACCCCGGAAGTTTATGTTGTAGTCAGTCCCGAGCCTAAATCGGATGGAAATACAACGCAGGAGGAAGCTCAATATATGTATGATATTTTAAATAAGATTTGATTGGTTTAATTTTTGATAAAGTTGTGACATGAGAAATTTAATTACGTTGTTATTAATAGCTTTCTTTTCTATCTCATTTATTGGTGATGGAAATATTGGAAAAATATTTCCTAATGTTGAAATAAAAACGTTGGAAGGAGAAGTAGTTGAGACAAGTTCTTTTGTTGATATTGGTAATCCTAAAATTGTTTCATTTTGGAGTACAACCTGTGTGCCTTGTATCAAGGAATTAAATGCAATTAACTCCAAATACTCAGAATGGAAAAAGGAAACTGGATTGGAAGTTTATGCGATTAGTACAGATGATGCTCGATTTCAAAATAGAGTTCCTTTGATTGTTTCTAAGAAAAAATGGCAATTTCCAGTATTCTTTGATGAGGTTAAAAAGTTATTTACAGAACTTGGAGTTTCGACTAATCCTTATACGGTTGTTTTGGATAAAACAGGTAAGATTGTTTACGAACATAATTCATATATTGATGGTGAGGAAGAAGAATTAATAAAAGTAATTAGAGGACTTTAGAAATGAGAAATTTAACAATTATTTTTTGCCTTTTTTGTTCGGTTTCATTCGCCCAAAATAAGTTTATTAATAGTGTTCATGTAGATTTTTTCGGAAATCAAGTAGACGGTGATGGTTATTCTGGGTATAATCATATTGGTATTCAAGCTGGATTGGGTTCGTTGTATTTGTTAGGTGGTCTTAATGGAGGAGTCGGTTTTGAAATAAATTATGTTACAAAAGGTACTCGAGTGTGGCCTCGTCCTAAAAACGGACTTAATAATGACTTTAAATTTAATCTATCTTATTTCGAAGTTCCAATTTTTTATGTGTTTAATAAGTGGGGAGTTCCCTTTGAAATAGGGCCAACAATTTCTTATTTAATTGCTGCCAAAAGGGAGTTTAACGGAATTACAAGTGCTACTTCTTTTCCTTACAGAGAAATAGAGTTGGGAGGTATGATTGGGTTTAATTATAAAATGACGGATAAGCTATATTTCAAGTTTCGAATAACAAACTCGATAAGTCCAATTTTTAAAGTGGATGCCGGGCCATTTCGGAATTGGTTGGCAGGTAACTTTCACAGGGGGGCGGGTTTAAATTTAACCTATTATTTTTCGAAGCCTAATTTCAAGCAGCCAAAGGAAGAACCTATTGTAAACTAGATTTGTTTTTAAGAGATTTGACTTATTAAATCTTCCAATATTTCAAAAGCCATTTCACCCATTTTATTACCTTTGTCGTCAAGACTAGGGTTGATTTCTACCATTTCAAAACAACAAACTTTTTCGTGTCTTATTAAGGTATTAAGCAAGTTTTTAGCTTCTTTTAAAAACAAGCCTTTTTCTACTGGTGTGCCTGTTCCTCTACTTAATGAATCATCGAGTACGTCAACATCAAATGAAATGTAAATGAGATCAGCATTAATTAGTCGTTGTATTACAGATTTAGCGGTTTCTATCCCTCCATGTTTCCTTACAAAATCAACTGTATATTCTTGAATTTTTAATTCTTTAATTATCTTTTTTTCTTGCCATTCCGTATCCCTAACCCCAACGTATACTAAGTGCTCTGGTTTTAATTTGGGAAAGATACCTTCCAGGTTTTTTAAATTATTCCAAAGATTGATTACTTCTTGATGTGGTTGATTTCCATTTAGTAAAATATGATTTAAGCCAAGTGACGCAGCTAAAGGCATGCCATGCATATTCCCCGAAGGTGAGGTATATGGAGTATGAACATCAGCATGAGCATCAATCCAAATTACGCCAACGTTTTTATTAGGATAAGCCGCTTTAATTCCTGCAATAGTTCCTAGTGAAGATGAATGATCACCAGATATTAAGATTGGGAATATATTATTATTTAGCTGTTGTTTTACGGTCGAAGAAAGATCTGAAAATATGTTTGATAATTCCTTAATTCTTTTTGCAAATTCAAATTTTGGTTCATTAATTAAGGCATTATTTTTATCATTGATTTCAATGGTGGCAAACTTTGATAATAATTTACTTTTTTTTGATTTGGCCGCGTTTTCTAGCGCTAAATAACCTTTTGATGCTCCACGAGTTCCTGCACCCAGCTCAGAACTTGTTTTAATGAATTTTATATACTTGTTAGATGCAGTCATATATTCTTTAACGAAGTAATAAAATAATCGTTGTTTAAATTAAACTTTCAAAATTATCTGAAAGTTTAGAATTATTTAATTAAGTTTGTAATATGGATTTAAAAGAAGCACAAGAAAAGTTTATTTCAACATGGGGAGCGTTTGGAACTCAATGGGGAATCAATCGTACGATGGCACAAATTCATGCACTTCTTTTAATAAGCGAAGAGGCACTTTCTGCAGAGGATATCATGAAGAAATTAAATGTCTCTAGGGGAAATGTTAACATGAATGTTCGCGATTTACTGTCTTGGGGAATTGTTCACAAAGTACTTAAGTTTGGCGAACGCAAGGAATTCTTTGCAGCTGAAAAAGACATTTATAAAACAGCAATGCAAATAATGAAAGAACGTCGGAAACGTGAATTAGGACCTGTTTTAGAACTCTTGGAGGATTTGAAATTAGCTGAAATAAATGAACAAGGTGGTGATCATTTTAGTAAAGTTGTGAGCGAAATTCACACATTTGGAGAAAGCACAAATAAGATGCTTGATAAAATGATTAAAGCAGATGAGCATTGGTTTACAGGATCATTGATGAAATTTTTTGTTAAAAAATAAAAAATTTGTCCTTGAATTTTCAATAATAATTGAAACTTTTGAACGGTATGGAAACAATAATTAAAGAAAAATATAAAACGATAACGAGTGACTTTAGCTCTGAAACAGGTGATTCTATCATTGATTATTACACGGAAGCTGGTCCTGATTATGAATTTTGGAGTAAAAACTTCAATATGCATTTTGGATTTGCTGATCAAACTTGGGATTGCCTTAGCAGAGAAAAAATGTTGCAACGAATGAATGAGCATGTTCTGGATACGTTAGTCCTTAAAAAAGGGAATAAGGTGATTGATATGGGTTGTGGGATAGGGGCGACTGTTCGTTTTGGGTCAATACATTATCCTAGCGTAAAATTTACTGGATTTACAATCACTCCGTGGCAGATTAAAAAAGCTGAAGAGCTTATTAAAGCAGCAAAACTCACTGATGTTGAAGTGAAATACGGAGACTATAATAAGTTACCAATAAAGTCCGGTTCTATTGATGCTGTTTATGGATTGGAAAGTATTTGCCATGCTGAAGAAACGAGTAAAAAAGGACCGTTAAAAGAAGCTTATAGGATATTGAAAAAAGGGGGGCGATTTACAATGGTTGATGGATTTATAAAAAAACCAGAACAAGAATTGCTAACCTTGACATATAAGATGTATCGAACGGTTTGCGAAAACTGGGCACTTCCTTCATTTCCAAATATTAATGACGTTTCCTCTGAGTTAAAAGAACTTGGCTTTAAAGGCGTTTCAATAAGAGAAATTAGTTGGAAAATAGCACCATCGGCAGTTCATGCACCATTTGTAAGTCTGTTTTTTCTAGCTAAGAAACTCATAAATGGCGAAAAATTAAAAAGACAAAATTGGAATAATTTGAAAGCATGTTTCACAATTTTCTTTTTAGGATTGTGCCGAAAATCAATTGGCTATTACGAAATAACAGCAAAAAAAGATTAAAATGAAAAATTATACAATAGTTTTTGATAACCAATGTGCGGTTTGTAGCATAGGCGTAAAAACACTTAAAAAAATTGGTGTGATGGGCGATAATAACACAATAGAGTTAAATGCTTTTGAGCAAAATAAGATGGCTTGTAATGTAGATTCTCAAAGAGCTTGTAATGAGATGGCGGTTATCGATCAAGAAACATTAGAAGTGAGTTATGGATACGATGGTTATGTGAATTTGGTAAGTTTAAAATCAGAACGACTTGGACGAGTAATGGCAAAAAAATGGGTGAAGTATTTATTCAATCCCTTTTATGTTTTTTTCGCAAGTAACCGAAGAGTTATTGCTCCACTGCAGGAATCAGGAACAGTTTGTCAGCCTGAATTAAAAAAGGGCTACCGTCTTTTTTTAATTGCCTTCATGGCTTTATTCGCAGTTACAGTAACCTACTTTAAAGGGGAGATTCTAAACAGTACTAACGGATTTGAGTTTTTGAATGGTTGGAAGTTAATTACAATAACTGGATTGGGTTGGTTGTTAACGGGAATTTTTTATAAGAACAAGAACAAGTGGGATTATTGGGGAAATTTATCCGTAATAGCCGGAACGGCGATTTTGCTGCAGTTTTTAGGATTAATTGGCTACTATTTTATCCCTGATTTTTATTGGGTTGTTGGAACAATGTTGGCAAGTGATTTTATAATGCTTTGGATGCATTACCGTAGAGTAAAGCTATTAGGAGTGAGTCAGAAATATACCTTCAGGTGGTGGCTGATTTTACACTTAAGCGCCACAGGGTTAATGGCTTTGTATTATTTCAACTAAAACTTTTTGAAGATGAAAAACTTTTTAAAGAAACATAAGATACTGATTATTAGTGTTCTGATATCAGCTACTTATGGCTTAGTTGCAAGACTTGGTTTTGGACTATTTCACAAAATGAATTCCATTTCATATTTAGTTGTTATCCCGATAATAATGGGAGCCATTCCTCAATTAATTAAAACTTCGGTTAAGAGGAAAGCCTATTTAGATTTACTTTTTATTCCTTGGATAAGTGTTCTTACTTTTTTTGTAATAACCTATGCTTTTAAATTAGAGGGTTTTATTTGTTTGTTGATTCTTGCTTTACCCTTTATTGTATTGGGAACATTGATTGCTTTTATCGTTCGGATATTTAAAATAAACTCAGCACAAAGAAAGAAGAAAACATTGATTTCATTCCTGCTTCTTCCAGCCTTTTTATCTCCGATGGAAGATTATATTCCGAGTCCATCTAAAGATTACACAGTAAGAAATGAGATTGAAATTTTGGCAAGTAAGCAAATGATTTGGAATCATATTATTGAAGTAGATCAGATAGACGAGAAAGAATATAACTCAGGAGTTTTTCAATATTTAGGAATTCCAAGACCAATACAAGCCTCGGTTTCATATAAAGGAGTAGGAGCAACAAGAATTGGTGAGTTTTCAGGAGGTTTAAAATTTGTTGAAATAATAGAAACCTTCAAACCCTTAGAAGAAGCAGAGTTTAGTATTCAATTAGATGAGAAATCACTGCGAAAAATAGCTTTTGATCATCATGTTTTAAATGGTAATTACTTTCATTTTAATACAGCCAAATATCGAATTAAAAGTAGAGAAGGAAAGCATTTTTTAAGTTTGGAATCAAGTTACTATCTAAGATCAAAATTAAATTTTTACGGTGCTTTTTGGGGAAATTGGATGTTAGAAGATTTTCAAGGAAGATTACTCTCGGTAATTAAAAATAGGTGTGAACTTAAAACGAATGAGTTATGAAATTTACAGGAGAATTACACAACGTTAAATTGATCAATTTTTCAGTCAATTTGGAAGAGGTTTTACCATTTGTTCCAAAACAATTAAAGATTTTACAGGAGAATGGGAAAGCCATCATTTCTATGGTTGACGTTCAGCTCAAAAACATGAGCCCTAAAATATTACCATTCATCAAATTTAGTTATCGTCATATGGCTTTCAGGTTATTAATTGATGATTCAGGAATGAATTCTGAGCATGAGCCCAAAGGGGTTTTCTTTTTGAAAAGTTTCTCTGAAAATTCGATTTTAAATAAGCTTGGGAATATAATGGCTGATTATCAATTATCTAAGGTTAAAGTAGAAGAGTATTTTGATGCTTTTAGTTTAAAGCAAGATGAAAATTATGTTGATTATGCCTTGGATCCATATACGACTTTAGAAGAAAGTGAGGACCTTTATCAAAAAATACATCGTATTGATAGAGCTTACGCAACAAGGGATGAAGATATTTTCGTGACAGAAATAGCCCGAAAAAACTGGCCAATAACACCTATTAAATGTTATCACTTTGCAACCAATTTTTTTAAAAGTGCAAAACTCTTAGGAGCTTTTAAAGTTGATGGAGTGATTGATTATACTTGGCAGGATGCAAAACGAATTGTTTAGTTATGATTTTAAAATTAGAAACCGTAATAAATGCACCGATAGAAGTTGTATTTGATGCAGCTCGGAACTTAGACCTTCATCAAAAGGCGAATAAAAAATCGAGTGAACGGATAATCGATGGTAGAAAACACGGTTTGATTGAGTTGGGTGATATTATTACTTGGGAAGCAAGGCATTTTGGAGTGAAGCAAAAGCTAAAGGTTGAAGTGGTAAAACTAAAAGCTCCTTATTTGTTTGAAGATAAAATGTTGCAAGGAGCTTTTAAGTACCTGTTTCATTCACACCAATTTGAAGCGCTTAATTTTGGCACAAAGATGATTGATGTATTTGAATTTAAGTCGCCATTTGGGATTTTGGGAAGCATTATTGACTACCTAGTTTTAGGGAAATATATGGCTCGATTTTTAACAGCTAAAAACCAATTTTTAAAGCACCAAATTGAAAATCAGATATTATGAGGATAGCTATTTTAGGAGGGACAGGACAAATTGGAGCGGTAATCAGTAGAGAATTGCAATTGAAATTTCCGGAAGCTGAAATTCTTTCTTACTCTCGAAGTGGAAAAGGGATTAATGGTTGTTCATTTAATGTTTATCAAAAAGATTGGACTGTTCTTGGGAAATTAGATGTGCTTATTAATGCTGTTGGAATTATTGAAGAAAAAGGCGAAAATACGTTTCGAAAAATTCATGTAGGAATCGTAAATAAAATGGTTGTCGAACGAGAGAAATTAGGGAATCCTAAGATTATTCACGTCTCTGTTTTGGGCTCCAATAAGGATTCACCTTCTAAGTATGCTTCTACAAAAGGTACAGCAGATAATATTTTAAAAACCCAAGAAAATTGGGTGATTATTCGTCCTAGTTTTGTTTGTACATCAGGAACTACAATTGTCCAAAAAGTTAAAATGCTTCATAAAATAAGTAAAATAAGTTTCGGGCTACTTCCAATTCCTGCACATTTTTTAACGGCTAAATTTCAACCCGTGATGGGTGAAGATGTAGCGCATATATGTATTGAAAGTATACGACAGAATTTATCCGAAAAAGTGATTTATGCCACTGGTTCAGAATTTTATACTTTGGAAGATTGGCTAAGAACTATTGGAAAGGGGAGAATTAGATTGGTTAAGATTCCGAAATGGTTAATTGATCGTCCGTTTAGGTTGTTAATTAGAGTAATTCCTCAAATTATGAATACGGATCAGTACTTATTATTGGGAGAGGATAATACGCATGATAATGTTGAAATGATTAAGGTTTTAGGCAGACGACCTTTGGATACAAAACAGTTTTGGGAGGATGAACTAGTTTAAGTTTTGTTCAAATACCTTCTTCGGCGCTATTAAGAGTTAAGCAAATAGCCTCTAATTCCTTAATAAATCGACGTTTATTAAAATTAGGTCCAAATATAAAAGCATCAACAACTAGTACTCTTCCGCGAATTTCATCAACATAAGCAGTACTTACAAAAGGCCCGCCCATTGTACCATTCTTCATGTCCCACCAACCCTTTACCTTGTATCCAAATTTGTTGTTTAAAGTGATGTTTTGAGTAGCTAATGGTAATCCATCATAAACCTGCATGTAAGATCTTAAATTATTGCTAGGTTTAGGCCCTTCAATATAAAGCTGTGTAATTGAATCGCGCATTTGATGGAAATACTCCGGAGTAAATATTTTTTCGGTTGTGTAGGGAAGATAGTATGCGAATATTCCAGTTTGATAATAGCATTTATTATGACTAAACTTTTCACATTTCATTTCACCTTTTTTGAAAAAATATATAAAGTTTGTTGTATCTATACCAAGTTTATAGCTTTTGGGGATAGTTAAACTTATTCCGTGACTATTTTGAATTAGGCTTTCCAGTTTTGGATTATTTTCTTTTCGTGCTAATTTTTGGATAACTGCTGTTCTTTGAGCGCTTAGTGCTGCTAATATTTCCTCTTTTTTTTGTTTGAATAAAGTTTTGACTGCTGATTTGGATCTTGCTGCAACCTGAATAATAGCTTGTCCGTTTGCATAAACATCTTTTTTAATACTAACCCCGGGTATTTCTACCTTGTTAGAGATTACGAAAAGTAAGATTAAGCGTTGTCTTTGAAATAAACGATTAAATGCTTTAGAACGGATCTTTTTAACGTCAAATTCACTTTCTAAGCTAATTAGTCCATCAATTCCTTTTGTGAGTACAGGCTCTATTAAGTCTTTTAATCCTTCATTCCATAAAGCTTCATCGGCAACAACATTAACAGTGCTATATCCTCCTGATGCATCTGGTAGGTAAGAAAAGTTTTTTTGAGTGTTTTCATCACTACATGCGTAAAACGTAGTAATTAATATGAAGGCGAAAATAAACCGCATTTTAGTTGAATAATCTTAAGTGGATTTGATTTTTATTTTCATCCCAGGTTTTAAAATTTTCTGAGCAGTAATAGCGTTCAACTTAATAATGTCGTTGGCCGAAACTCCTTGGTATTTCTTAGCGATGTCCCATAACGTGTCTCCGCTTCGAATAGTATAATACAAATAACCATTATAAGTGACTTCCGATTTAATTGAGTACCCACTACTTCCAGAGGATGTGCTTTTGGCAAAAATTAATAATTTCTGACCAGGATAAATGTAGTTTTTACTTGAAAGCTTATTCCATTCTCTAACGTCACTAATTCTAACATTATAACGCTGAGCGATTAAGCCAACGCTTTCTCCTTTTCTAACACGGTGAACTAACTCACTTCTATTTGCATAAGCATCATTAGGTGTTGTTTCAACATCATTTGCTTTGTAGTTGTATATGATCTCTTCGTTGGTGATAAAGTCGCCAATTAATGAAATTGGTAAAGTGATGGTGTAGTTAATCGTATCACTAGATTTTATAGGAATGTAGGCACGTTTGTATTGCGGATTTAAAAAGATTAAATCACTTTGAGACATACAAAGGACTTCCGATATTTGATTAAAATGAACGGCTTGTTTAATGGTAACAGTATCCACGTTACGTAAATTAAACTTAGGTTCAGCAGGGTATAAATTGTGATCGGCAGAGTGGCTCATTAAATAAACTACCGCCATAAATGATGGAACGTAATTTCGAGTCTCTTTTGGCAAGCCGTATTGAATTGCCCAAAAATTCTTTTTACCTCCAGCTCTACGAATAGCTTTGTTTACATTCCCTGGTCCAGCGTTATATGCAGCTAAAGCCAATAACCAATCATCGTATAAACCATGTAAATAGGAAAGGTATTTAATAGCAGTTTGTGTGGATTTGATTGGATCACGACGTTCATCAACATAGGAGTTGATTTCTAAACCTAGATATTTTCCTGTTCGGTACATAAACTGCCACATTCCAACAGCTCCAGCTCTTGACCGTGCAGTATTGTTTAGAGCAGATTCAACTACTGGTAAATATTTCAACTCCATTGGAAGGTCTTTCTTTGATAGCTCTTCTTCGAAAAGAGGAAAGTATAATTTAGACATTCCCATTACTCTCGAAAGCATTAATCTACGATGTGTTCCATAAACCGATATAAATCTTTTTACCTTGGCGTTGTAAATGAATTCAATGGGAGAAATTGTATTTAAATCTTGCATCCTTAAGTGCATAATGGAATCGCTGTAAACAGGAATGGAATCTAAAGGGAATTTGTGAATGTTCAAGACCGATAAATCGTAACTAATGTCTGAGTTGTTAAATGCATCAGCTTCATAAAGACTATCGAGCATTGCCATAAAAGGGTCGTCGGGTAAAAAGTGAGTTTCAATTATGGAATCCTTATCGGACAAAGCGATAGTCTTTACTGTATTGTCGGACTGTGCATTTATGCCGAAACCTATTGTAAACAATAAAATCACTACCCAATTTCTCATATATTTATCTTAAAACTCCCCACATTTAATGTGGATAATTTAGTAAAGGTCTTCTTTATATCGCAGGGGTGCAAGTGTTTAAATGAAAACAATGGGAATTAACTTATTGAGCTAAATTGATTTGTGTGTTACAATAAGTAAAAGAGGGGGTATTTATAAAATAACGTGGGTCATTCTTCGATATCACAAAAAAAAGACTGCCCATTGGACAGCCTTCAATATTTTATAAAATTTAGAGTTATTTTACAATAACTCTTGAAGTTGAAACTACTCCGTTGGCAGTAGTTTGTACAAAATAAACTCCAGCGTTTAAGTTAGATGTGTTAACGATTGTAGCATTTGTTGAAACGTTTTCGTTTGAAACTAATGTTCCTAATGCATTGTAAAATTTTACGTTTTCTAAACCTTTAGCTTTAACGGTAAAGTTATCAGTTGCAGGGTTAGGGAAAATGTTTGCTTTGTTTGCAATAACTTCGTTATTAGAGGTAATAACATCAAAGTTATTATTGTGCATCACACTAAATTTACCACCCATAATTGTTGCAATTCTACCGTATTCTTTAGTTTCCCAATAGTAGAAAATTTGATCAGTAACTCCACTAACAACAAATTGTTCTTTTACTAAAAACGCTTCAAAACTTCCGTAAGATGTAACAACTGTTCCTTCAGCTAAAATAGATCCAGTTAATGATGTCGGATATGGAGTTCCTCCAAAAGGATGAGGAATTGTTGTTGATGCTAACCATGAGTCGTTAGAAACATGAGAAAGTCCAATTTCTAAGGATCCACTAAATGCAACAGATCCTGATAATAGATCAACATACATGGCTGCCATTTGAAAATTAGTAGCTGTAGAAATATAATCAGTTTGGGGTATTAATTGGGAGTTGATACTTAAAGAAGCTCCTACTAAATCACCTACATTTGTTGCTGCACCCACTACGATTGTGTCTTCAGTTGAAGATGATTCGTAAGATGTTAAGTCCCAAGTAATTCCTGAGCCCGTACTTGTGAAATCATTAATATTTATGTTTGAGGTAACCTTCATGTACCATTCGTTTCCTATTTCCCATTTTAAATTACTGGAAGTGATTTCTAAACCCGGTGGGGTTGCGAATGTAGATAAGCTTGTTAAAGCTAATACTGAGAGTAATAATTTTTTCATACGTTTCTAGTTTAAGGCTCTAAATTAAGGTTTAATCCCTGTAATTCCAATTTTCATGTGATTAAGCAATTTTGTTGATTACTCTTTAAAACTTCCTGTGTAATTAATTAACCTTCTTGTTATTTTTGAAAGGTGTTAAAAACGGCTTTATATAAAGGTGCTAAAATTAATTATGAGCGAAAAGGAAACTCGAAGAGGACTGTTGTTTTATTGCATGGCTTTTTAGAGAATCATAAAGTTTGGGATGACTACACTAAAGTTTTGGCGAAAACCAATACAGTTTATTCAATTGATTTACCCGGGCATGGTTCAAGTGATTGTTTGGGTTATGTACAGTCTATGGAAGATATGGCTGGTTGTGTTCAGCAAGTGTTAAACGATAATCGAAAACGTAAAGCAGTAATAATTGGACACAGTTTGGGTGGTTATGTTGCTCTAGCGTTTGGAGATTTATATCCAGATTCTTTAAATGGCTTGTGTTTATTTAATTCAACAGCGAAAGCAGATTCGATAGAAAAAGTGAAGTTTAGAAATCGAGCTATTGAAGTTGTGAAAGAAAATCATGAGTTGTTTATTAAAAGTGCAATCCCAAACCTATTTGTTGGGCCTAAAAATAACGCGATTCGTGGTGCAATTCGTAGAGTTTTAAATATGGCTTTAACAACTCCAAAGCAAGGAATATTAGCGACGTTGGAAGGAATGAAAATAAGAGCGGATCGTGAAATAATTCTTCGGTTTGCACCTTATCCAGTATTGTGTGTTGCTGGGAAACAGGATTTAGTTGTGCCTTGGCGTGTTTTGAAAAAGCAGAGTGAGTTGTGTGAAAATGGAAGTTTTCATCTTTCAGAAAAAGGAGGGCATATGTGTTTTTTTGAAGACAAGTATCCTTGCCTCAAAGTATTAGAAAAATTTGTGATTAGTTGTTACTCGAGTAAGAAACTACCTGTTTATTAAACTAGCAGCATAAATTCCCGAATCAAGCGCTTCAAACATTAAGGGTAATCGCCCATTATCAACCCCTGAGAAATAAAAATTGTCTTTTTGAGTTTGATCGTTTCGGTCATTAAATAAGTATCCTTTTTCGGGAATAGGCATTGCATGGCCCATCACCTTAACATGGGCTGATTTGATGTTTTGTTCACAATTTGTATTGAAATACTCGTTTAAAAAGGAAATTCCTTCTTGCACGATTAAGGATGGTTTAGCCATTATTTCGGGCATTTTAATGCGCTCCTTAGGGTTGAAACAAAGGTACATTGTTAGCACTTTATTTTTTGTTTTTTGAGTGCCAGAATTCACAAACCCCACTAGGTTGTTGTTTACTCCTAACATATCATTTTGCCATTTTAAAGGTCCTTTGATTTCATTTTTTAACTCGAAATTAATGGCAACCCAAGCAGAGTAATTGGTGGCTTTAAATAGTTGATGGTATTGAGGGTATATAAATCGTAATGCATTCTTCTGTCCAGCGTATATGATGTTTTTACTTACAACGGTTTGAACAATATTAGTTTGTGTGTTGAGGTATTTGGAATAGTAAAAATTATTTTTTCGTTCAATATGAAAAATGATGGAAGAAGATTTAACTTGTTCAGGCTTTAGTTGATCGTATAGTTTTTTAACGAAATAATAATTTCCTTCAGGTGGCGAGAATAATTCTGGTTTATTTCTTCCATAATAATCTCTACATGCATAGTAATGTATTCCTGCTAATGCGGAAATTCTTGAACAATTAGCGCCGTAATCATCAATCATTTGATAATCGATACCTGTAATTAATTGTGGATCGTGAATGAGATATTTATCAATAAAATCGTAAAACGTGATATCATTTAAACCTTTAAATTTATTGTCAATTAATCGGGTGGGCATTTTCATTTCACCAACATAAGGCGAAATCAAAGACAAGAAATCAGCTTTGTTTACACTCGATTTAATCGGGCTGTTGTTAAAACCTTCTCTAGTGTAACACGTTTCTTGATCCTCTTCGTTGATTAAAAACTGGGTGTCTTTAAATGTGAATTGACTTTTAAGGCTATCGAAACCAATAACATTCATGTCTTCCAATAAACTCAAACCATCCTTTCCGTAATTGTCAGGATAAGATAAATCATAATGTGCACCCTGAGAGAATAAATTCCCATTAATGGAGGTAGCTCCAGAGCTTCCTCCAAGATTATCGTCCATCTCCATCAACAAAAAGTCATTATTATTAAGAGTTTTAGCAGCAGATAATCCTGCAATTCCTCCTCCAATAATTAAGGTTTCTGTTTGTAGAGTTTGCGTGGATGGAATAGAAACAGCCTTCATGATTTTATGTCCTGTTTCCATATTGCTTGAAGCATAAATGGGAAAATCAAGTACTGTCTTTTTGTTTTCGATATCCAAACAACCTGTTAAAGCAACACTTCCTAAAGCAGATAATTTCACAAAATGTCGCCTATTCATTTGCTATGATTTTTTTTAGATTAGGATTCGTTTGACCAAACTTCCAAATAAAGCCATCAAGTACATAATGTGTTGCTTGAGGTAAGGTGAGAATGGCTGTAAAAAGTGCAATTAAAAACGGTGAATTTTGAATATTCGCCCAGTAAGGTGAAAATGATTCGAAGAACTCCTGTTTTTCAAGATTAATTAGCATATCCCATAAATATTCTTCTGAAAAAGCGAGTAAAAGGATAACTGAAAAAATTGAAAATACGTGAAGAATAACTTCTGGTTTAGGAATTTTTTTGTTTGATAAAAGATGTTGTTCTTCAACTTTATATTTCAAGATCAAGACTAAATATGGAATTCCATGTGCAACTACATTCGTTACAGAAAAGACAAAATCTGAATTGAAGTACACAATTCCTAAAAACCAGTTAAAGTAGGTTGTGGTTACCCAAATAATCTTTCCTAAAGCAAGGTCTTTTTTTCTGGAAATACTTACTTCATTTAGAATCCAAGCTAGTAATATGGCAAAATAAATAATGTTTAAATACGAGAAGATATTGATGTCTTGTACAACTTGGTGCAATGGGAGGAAATCGTCTTCGGCAAACCAATTGAATAGCCGAGATTCATCAAAATGCCAAAAAATAATAGGGTAAAGCATTCCTATGTAGATGACGATTTTATCAAACAGTCTTTTTTTAGGACTATTCTGCTCTTTGTTTTTAAAGGAATACAAAGCCATAAATCCATACTGCTGTTTTATAAAGTGGTATACAGCAACGTAGGCTAGTATAGACCAATAAATTTTAATATTGATGTATGAAAATGTGGTTAAAAAAGGGAGCAGTAAGCAAGGGATCCAGATTAGTTTAGCACGATGAATTGTGCGGTCATTCTTGTTTAGGTAAGTTCTGAAAATCGTACTCCATACATGACTAACATCAATTCCGACGATGAAAATAACCCATGCCCATAGTGGTAACGTTTGTTCCTGAATGTTACTGGAGAAAGCCCAAACCCAAACCAACCAAACAGGTACGAAAAGAAATAGCAAATCGGTTTTACGAGAAAATAGCCAGGACGATCTAGTCATAAAAGCTTTGATTAAACGCAGTTCCTTTGATGTAGTATTTAAATAAAACAGGATTGTGTATTGAGTTAACCTCAATTCCTGATGTATCGCCAACTGTCTTTCCGAATTTGCACATCATTTGGAGTGCTTCTGTATTTAACCATTTGGTATTTTTAACGGGTAACTCTTTAATGGATGACAATTTTTCAATCATTTGATTTTTGTCATACAGTTGGGATCCAACAATCCAACCCCATTCACCAAAAGATTGGACATGATTATGAATTTGAAGCGTATTTAACCCAGCCGCCTCCATGGTTTTATTAATGCAGTAAAAAGATTTCGCTTGATAGTAAGGACTGGTTGCTTGGGTAATAATGACTCCATCTTGTTTTAGTCTTTTTTTACAGAATCGATACATCTCCTTCGTATAAAGCCTTGATAGTTCGATTGATCTTGGATCAGGAAAATCAATAATTATTAAATCATAATAACTAGAGTCATCTTCTAAAGCGATAAATGCATCTCCATTTTGAACGGTTACTTTACTGTTTTGATAAGCGCCTCGGTTAAGCTCTTTGAAAATAGCGTTTTGAGCTCCGAAATTAGTCATGCCCGGATCTAAATCTATGATTTTAACTGATTCAACTTCTTGGTACTTTAACACCTCCCGAATTGCACAACCATCTCCTCCACCAAGGATTAAAATATTTTTTTTACCTGAGTTTAGTAACATCGGTACATGTACTAATGGCTCATGATAAAGCCATTCATCCATCGTATTGAGTTGCATACTATTGTTGAGGTATAAAATGTAATTGTGCTTTGATTTTGTAAGTGTTATTTTTTGATATTTGGTTTGTTCAGAGAAAACAACTTTGTCGCTATATCTGCTTTGTTCTCCAAACATGATAATTGGTTTCGCAAAGTAAACACCTAAGCCTATGGATAATGAAATAAATATAATAGCTCCTAATAACCACTTTTTTAAGCGTTCATCTAACCGGTCTGAAAAATTGAAAAACAGTAAAATTGCAACAATTAAATTAATTGTACCTAATAAAAAAGGCGTGTAGGTTAATCCTAAATACGGTAATCCTATAAATGCAAAAAACAAACCTCCAAGTAAACTACCATAGTAGTCTTTTTCCATTACGCTGGAAATATTCGCTTTTAAATCGTGGTATCTACCATTGATTCTAGTAACTAATGGAATTTCTAGTCCAATAAGTAGTCCAACCAATATTGCTAAAGAATAAATGAATATTTCGACATATTCGGTTGTACCCATGAGTGAATAAACCAGCAGCGCACATAACGAGGTAAGGAAGGATAGGAGTAATTCCGAAGCGATAAAAAACTCAATGATGTTTTTGTTTATCGATCGACTAATTCTACTTCCAAGACCCATTGAGAAGAGCATGATCGATAATATAATCGTCCATTGAAAGACGGAGTTTCCAAGGAAGTAGGTAGCTAAAGTGGCCAATACATATTCTGAAACTATACCTGCTACACCTGTAGCAAATAATGAACTCATCAATATTTTCGAATCTGATAATTTCATGGGTTACTTTCCAAAATAATGGGTGTCGTCGTTCATAAAATAAGAAGCTGGGGCGTTTTCTGAGTCGGCATATCCAACATCAAACAGACCTAAAAGAATAAATATCAATACTAAAGGCGCTAATTTTTTCGCCCATTTTAGCATTATATTTTTTGATTTAGCATTGGTTAAATCTGGAATTGTACGAGTTACTTCATCATCAAAAAAGATGTAAAAGATGTAAAGTGCTCCGGCAATAAGAAATATAATTCCGTAAGAGTATAAAAAATTAGTTCCTAAAAATTGATGACTTAAATCAAAATGAATCTTTTGTGGTAAATGATCCGCTCTTGAATGTTTGGTGATGATTTGATAATAATATTTCCCAGAATCTGTTATATCAATATCATAACGCATATGGAACTCTGAATATGTACCATCTAAATCCCTTTCGTAAAAAAGATCTTTACTTGCGCCACAAATAAAATTCTTGTTTTCGTCTAAAATTAATGCAGTTACTGAACACCACTTATTATTAGTTCGGGGTAAATTATATTGTAGGGAGAGACTCTGTAATTCGGAAGAATTTGCTTCAATCGGACCAATAAGACCACCTTCGTTCGAAATATCTCCAGAGATTATTGAAGGTGATGTGAAAGTGATTAAACTTTTTAATACGATTAGTGAAATTCCTAAAAGAACTATAACTACTGCAATTGGGACGTTTTGCTCTCTGAAGGCTATTGTTTTCTGTTTTAAATTTTTTCTAATCTCTTTTCTTTTACTGTTGTCTTTTATTGCTCGTTCAGAATTGTTTTCTCGAACACTAGTTGCCATCGCTTCTCTAGCACGTCGTCTTTTTATGACTTCTTCTTGTCCTTTCGTTAACATTTTAGGTTTAGACTTCTGAAGGTTGATTAACTACATTTTCACCACGTTTGATGACCTGATGCTTAAAAACCTTGCAACCAAACTTTTCTTTCAAGTAGACTAAAGCTTTGTCATAATCCATGTATTCCGAGCAGGTAAACATATCTACAGCAGCGTAATTATGTTCTGGCCAGGTGTGAATTGCAAAATGGCTTTCCTCGATAACAACAACTCCCGAAACACCTTGTGGAGCAAACTTATGAAATACTGATTTTACAATTGTAGCCCCAGCTATTTTCGCGGATTCATTTAAATGTTTTTCAACGTATTCAATATTATCGATACTGCTTCTCGAACATTGTTCAAATTCAGCAATTATGTGCCAACCTAGTGTCATTTAGAAACACCAAGTAATTAGTAAAGCAACAGATATGTAAGCCATCGCTTCAATTAAACCGGCACCAATATTTGGCTTTACTTGCCCAACTAATTCATCCTTTAAACTGTATCCAGAAAGTACAAATTTACCAGTGATTAATCGTGCAATTGGAATAAGGATAAATCCAATCACTATAAGCGATATAATAGAAGTAATTGCTTCAGAAAATAATTCGAAATGTATAGAAACTGCGTTTGAAACTATAATTGAGATAGCGATAATAGATCCAGAGTAACCAACACCTACTGCAACATTATCCTTTTCAATTTCAGTATGAATATCGTACGGAGTAATAATATTATAAAGGATTGATGAAAGAATCAAAGCAACTTGAGCAATTCCCCAGTAGGCTAAAATCATTAAATTACTATCAGCACCTTTACTTGCACCCAAAATAATTAACCCTGTTGAAATATAGTTTGCAGCTTCAATAATACCTGTACCAGCATTTTGATCTTCTAAGATCTCCTTTTTGATTTTAAACTTGCTAAAAATGATGAACTCATTAATAACAGTAGTAATGTTTAATAATAATATCGCTCCTAAACCATAAATTGCAATTGCGATTAAATCGGCTTGTAACGAAACATGTTCTCCTAAAAGAGCACTTCCAATAGCCATTACTAATCCAACAAAATATCCAACGTATGAAAAGGAAAAAGCTAAATTGTCTTTTTCTAATAGTTCATTAATTGTGTTCAGTTTTGGGTGGAATAATTTATAAATTACTTTCCCTATAAAAACCAATATTAAACTCGCTAGGAAATAAAGGCTTGAGTTTCCAATCTCTTCAAAATTTATATGTTCCATAATTATTTTCCGTATCCAAATCCACTACCTCTCCCACTTCTTCGGGAGGAGCTAGATCTTCGGGATGAATTCCAATTTGTATTTCTTGCTTTTCGTTGGTAAAAATCTGGTCTGTTTTTTTGGGTGACTTTACTACTTGTTCCGTAATAATTTCCACCTTGATAACCTGACCCATAAAATGAACGATTAGTTCCATAGTAACTACCATAGTAACTGCGATGCATTCCATAATAAGCAGGGTGGTAACCTAAGCCAAAAACACTCCTTAAAAACATGTAACGACCGTAAAACACCCAAATACTTTGGTCTCCATTTCCTTGCCAGTGGCCGTATCGCGAATTACCTATGTAGTTGTCATAACCAGCAGGTATAGCAGCTTTAGTGACTTTTCCAGTGCTATCTTTTGATACAATTTGCATCCCAAGATTATTTTCATTTTTCTTAAAAAATTCGTAGCTAACAGGTAGAAATTTCGTTTTACTTTGTGTGATTTTGTCAGATTTAGAAACTTTAACAACCGAATATTTATGATAATGCCCATCGTTTTTAGCGTCCATGTCATCCAGAATGATCGTATATGACTTCTCATTACTCATACTCTTAATCATCAGATTAACAGGGTTTTCAATGTAGTGGTCTTGCCCATTACATCCAGCAAAAAGTAGCACAATTAAGACAAAAAATATTTTTTTCATGAAATTATTTCTCTGGTGAAGATAGGAAATTTGAGAATTCAAATTCTTTAACATATCTACCGTGCACTCCGTCAATTTCAGTTTCACTCCAACGGTTAAGAGATATGAATTCGGATTCGTCGCCGTTGTTAAATACCCAATTCACGAATTTAGACCAATCGTCGTCGTCATTTACACTTTTACAGTGTCCTAAAAACTCGTCGGATAAAAAGTATTCAACGCCTTTGTAAACTATTTTTTTTGGTGGAGAGTCTGTTTCTACAATGGTTTGTTTTACATCTCTACCCAAATCAAACATTTTAATTTCTGAGCTTACATCCAACTTTAAAGTTGGAGATGTATTAACGTGTAAAAATGAAGATACACTACCATTCTCAATAGTGTATTCAAAGGAAAATTGATTATTCCCCCAATCGTATTCAGTTTTATCTTTAACAATCCAAGATTGAAGGTCGTATTCTAAAATGCAACCGACACTCAAATTTCGAATAGATAAATCAACTATTTTTTTTTCTTTTTTGAAAAAATCAAAAAGTCCCATATTAAAGATTGTTTTCCAATAAAACACCCCACAATTAAACCAATAAAAAGAGCACCAATTATAGTTCCAATTGTAAAAAAGTATCGAAGAAAAGACAGGGCGAGAATAAACATTCCCGCCACTGTAATTAATTTATGAATTGTTTTTATAGACTAGATTAATTATCTAGTCCCATTTTTTTCTTTAATTCATCTAAAGATGACGATGATGTTTCATCTTCTAAAACGGTATCAATTTCTTCATCGATTGATTTAGACTCGTTTGCAATTTCACCGTAAGACTCAGCCAGAGCTTCTTCTTGCGCTACTTTTTCTTTCATTTTCTCTAACATAGAAACTGTTCCAGTTGAGTCAATTTGAGAAAGCTGTTTGTTTAGTTTAGCTGTAGCAGTACTCACTTTTACTCTAGCTTTTAACGTCTTTAATTCGTTTTCCCACTTGCTAACGTTCGATCTTATTTTTTTAACATTTTGATCTAATTGAGAGGTCGAAGATTCGAATTTTTGAAGTTCACTTTTTACTCTTTCTAAAGATTCAAGATTTTCATCCTTTCTTCTAAGAGCTTCACTTGCTAACCGATCAGCTTCTTCAGGAGCAATCGACCCTGATTGTGCTTTTTTTAGAATAAGCATTGCTTTTCTTTCGTAATCTTTGGCTACCTCTTGATGCTTTTTAATATCACCACGAGATCTTATTTCCATTGCTTTAACTTCCGCTAAAGCCTGAAGGCTTTTATCAAGATCCGTCTTCATGTCTCTAATCCCTTGTTCCGTTAATTTGATTGGGTCTTCTAATTTATCGATTACAGAATGCGCTTCTGCTTGACCAATTTTGAATAATCTTTTGAAAATGCTCATAATAGTATAGTTTTAGTTTTTTGAAAATTTGATTAATTCTTCTGAATATTCACTTAATAATAAGCTAAGTGAGTTAATAGAGCCTTCTAGTTCGTTTAGGTCTAAACTTTCTAATTGAAGCGTATCTCTAAAAATAACTTTGTCGCCTGTTTCATTTAAAACAAATGCTCCATGTACGATGTCTCTATTCTTTTTTAATAATTCCTTAAATATACTGCCATTTCCTTTCGGAACATCAAACATGTTTTGTTCCATGATTAAAATTGGGTCAGCACATCCAAACACTAAATTATAAATCCCCGCCCTTTCGTCATTAATTACAAGAAGTTGGTTTTCATCATCCTGAATGGAAATGTCGTGGCCTAATTCCACGAGATATGTTTTTACTTTTTCGAAATTGTTTTTCATTTGCTTTTAGTATTGAGTTTCTTTTATAAATGTAAAAAAGTTTAAGACTAAAAATCGGCGTTTTTCTATCTTAAATTTTATTTAGTACTAATATTACCACACAATAATAATAACTAAATGTCAATAATGCAAATAATATTTGCATCATTGATGCTTTATTATATAAAAATCATTCATTTTGTTGTCTAGTAAGCTTTGATGCTAATAAAATTAGCTAAAAAGTATGCCTTCAAATTGATTTTAAGATTTGAATTCTAAATAGAATTAATTTCAAGAGAATTGTTTAATTTTAAATTAACTAAAGATTAGCCTTAATTCTATAGTTGACTTTTATGTGTTGATGTTATGTACATCTAAAATTGTAATACTAACTGCGGGATAGTAACTTTATTTAATTACGATTGTTTTGTGTTAATGAATAACTATTCGGTTTAGAAATTTACAAGCTCATAAACTTGAATAAACGAGATATAGATGAATAAAATAATAAATAGATTACCAATAAAAAAGATTGTTTTTGGAGCAGCTTTTTTATTGTCCATTAACAGCTTTCATTTGGTAGCTCAATCGTGTGTGACTTCATCAAGAAATTCTTGGGAATGGCCCGGTCATAACAATTGGTTTTTAGCAACAGGTGGTACAGGTGGTATTAGTTACATGTTAGATCAAAAAAATCAATCTGTAACTTCTGTAATACAAACTGATCCATGTTATAATTGTGCTTGGGATGCTGCTACAACTAAAATAAGAGCCTATCAAGGTGTTGCTACTGCCAGTAATGATAAGGGAGAATTAGTGTTTTTTACGAATGGGCGAAAAGCTTGGGACGCTGAAGGAAAATTAATCACAGATAAGATTTTATCAGGGAATGAATGTGGAAGCACTGAGGATATGCAAAGTGCAGTTCATGGAGTCATGACTATGCGGCATCCTCTAACTCCTGAAAAGTACTATATAATTTCTATTGATGATATCGTTAGTCAAGGAACACCCAATGTTAATAATCAGAAAGGAACTTGTGGTAATGGAGTTACTTTTGCTCTAATTGATTCAAGCGGGGGGCTTGGGCACGCTTCAATACCTATAGAGAGTAATATTTCATCAGGGAATCTTGGCGCATTTAGAACTACTGAAGATTTTGCTGCTACACTACATGCAAATGGGGTTGATATTTGGGTTACTTTTCATCCTTTATGGCAAACACATGTGGTTTCTTATTTGTTAACATGCGATGGTTTTGTAACTCCTCCTGTTGTTTCTGGAAATGGAAACGTGCCTTACGTTTCTATTTTTGAAGGTAATGGTGGGTTGGATTTTAGTCCGGATGGAAGTAGGCTCGCCTTAGGTGCAGAGATTAATTTATCCGGTTCAAATGTTGATTCAAAAGGAGGAACAGGCTCTGTTAATCTTTACGATTTTAATAATAAGACAGGTGAGATAACAAATAGAAAGGCTATTTATCATAAAAGTAATGGTACTCAAAACTTTTATAACTTATTCTTCTCGGCAAGTGGGAATGAACTTCACTATGGAGGAAGTGGAGGAGGAGGGAAATATGATGTAAGTAGTAATGATGAGGCAACTATATTAGCCTTAGGATCTCAAACTTCAAGTACTTTTAGTTCAGGAGATAAGTTTGCAGGTGGGGCTATGACTTATCAAGGAGTGCTTGAAACATCACATCAAACTTTCGCAAAATATTCAGAGACATCTAGTAATATAAAGTGGTCATCAAACAATATTTACATACCCCCATTAGAAGAGCCGGATATCCAGGAAGTAGGTCCATTTTGCGATACTGTGCAAATAGTAGATTTACATACTAATTGGTTATGCTCTGGTGTAAGTGCTGAAGACACTTTGTATCAACGACATTTATATAAAGGTGATGGGATTGTAGATGATAAATTAGGTCATTTTAATCCAGCAGTTGCGGGTCCTGGAACCCATGAAATAGTATTTACATACTGTGGCGTTGATGACACAACTTACATTGAAGTAGTATTCTGTCCAGCCTGTAAAGTTGAAGTTAAAGAAGAACATCCTGAAATTTGTGTAGGAGAGAGTGTTCGTTTGGATACGATGATAAATATTGCAAACGGAGAACGAATTTGGAGTATAGATTCATTTCCAACAACAGCTTCTCAAAGT
>JAQXEE010000028.1 GCA_029251005.1 Flavobacteriales bacterium
CCTGATGAAGCGAGAGAAAAGTTGATGACAACTTTTGAATTGTCAGAAATTCAAGCTCGAGCGATTGTTGAAATGAGGTTGCGTCACTTAACTGGTCTTGAGCAAGATAAGTTAAGAGCTGAATACGATGAGATTCAAAAGAAGATCATCGACTTGAAAGATATTCTTGATAATGAAACGCGCCGTTTTAATATAGTAAAAGAAGAACTTGCCGGACTTAAAGAAAAGTATGGTGATGAAAGAAGAAGTATTATTGATTTTGCTGGAGGAGACTTTAGAATTGAAGATATTATTCCAGATAAGGAAGTTGTTGTAACAATCTCTAAACTGGGATACATTAAGAGAACTGAATTAAACGAATATAAAACTCAAAACAGAGGTGGTGTTGGTTCAAGAGGTTCTTCTGCGAGAAATGAAGATTTCTTAGAAAACTTATTTTTTGCTACTAACCATAACTGGTTACTAGTTTTTACCGAGAAAGGTAAATGTTTCTGGATGAGAGTATTTGATATTCCAGAAGGAACTAAACAAGCAAAAGGTAGAGCAATCCAAAACTTAATCAATATCGATAGAGATGATAGAGTAATGGCTTACATCAATGTTAAGGACCTTAAAGATGAAGAGTATGCTAAGAATAATTTCATTATTATGTGTACTAAAAATGGTGTTATTAAGAAAACTTCTCTAGAAGCTTATTCTCGTCCAAGAACAAATGGTGTTAATGCTATTAATGTTCGTGAAGGTGATCAGTTGTTAGAAGCTAAGTTAACAAATGGTTCAAATGAAATTCTTTTAGCAGTTAAGTCTGGTAGATGTATTCGTTTCCCTGAGGAGAAAGTTAGACCGATGGGTAGAACTGCAACAGGTGTTAGAGGTATTACTTTAGGTGGACCAAAAGACGAAGTAATCGGTATGGTTTGTATTGAAGATACAACTACTGAAACTGTTTTAGTTGTTTCGGCTAATGGTTATGGAAAACGTACTTTCCTAAATGATCCTGAAGACGGAGAAGCTGTTTATCGTGTTACAAACCGTGGTGGTAAAGGTGTTAAAACTTTAAATATTACAGAAAAGACAGGAGATCTAATCGCACTTAAATCAGTGACGAACGACCATGATTTAATGATCATTAACAAATCAGGAATTGCAATCAGATTGGTTGTTGAAGGAATGAGAGTTATGGGAAGAGCAACACAAGGAGTTAAATTGATTAATCTTAAAGGTAAAGATCAAATTGCTGCTGTGGCTAAGGTTCCAACTTCTAGTGATGAAGATGATGAATTAATAGTAAGTGAAGAAGGTCCTAATTCAGAAATAGAAGCATCTGAATCAAAAGATGTAGAAGGAGAGGGAACTACCGAAGAGTAAATTATTTTTTCAAACAACTTTAAAAAGCCGGCTATTAGCCGGCTTTTTTCTTTTAAAATTGACTGAGTAAGATTGAGTGCCTCTAGTATTTTATAATGCCCAATAACTTCGTTTACTAAATAATATCGATTTTAGTAGTTTTAAAAAGATTCAACATGAGTAATGAAATAGCAGAACGAATTGCTAAAGGTTTAAATACAGGAAAAGATCAAGTTAATAGCGTTTTACAATTGTTTCGAGAAGGAAATACAGTTCCGTTTATTGCTCGTTACCGAAAGGATTTCACGAAAGGATTAAAGGATTTTGAAGTGTTTGAGATAGAGAAGCAACTCAAACAGTTTGAGGATTTAGAAAAGCGTAAGCAAACAATTCTTAAAACAATTGCAGAGGCAGAGGCATTGGATAGTGATTTAAAGCAAAAAATTACAAGTTGCTGGGATGAAAAAGAACTAGAAGACATTTATCTCCCCTATAAGCCGAAACGTAAAACAAAAGCAGAGGCAGCAAGAACTTTAGGACTAGAAAGTTTGGCGAAGATTATCATGAGTCAAACGAATCAAAACATACAGGAATCTGTAGCTAAATTTTGCAAAAACGGTTTGTCCGAATCTGCTGTAATTGAAGGAGCAAAACACATTATTGCCGAATGGATAAGTGAGCGATCATTTATACGGAATAAAGTGCGTTTTCAATACCAAAGAGAAGCTTTGTTGGAATCAAAAGTGAAGAAGGGAAAAGAAGTCGAAGGCGAGAAATATCGTGATTATTTTAAGTTTAGTACACTGGCTAAACGGATTCCATCACATCGTTTATTGGCTATCTTGAGAGCGGAGAAAGAGAAGGTTTTAATCGTTTCTTTATCTATTGATAAAGATGAGGTTATGGATTTTATTAAAACTAAAACTTTAAAAGGAAGTGGAGCAGCTAGTAAACTTGTTTCTGACGCTTGTTTAGATGCTTTTAAGCGTTTAATAAAGCCATCTATAGAGGCGGAGATAATGAGTGCGTTAAAGGAAAAAGTTGATATCGAAGCTATAAAGGTATTCTCATCTAATCTTCGTCAATTGTTGATGTACCCCGCTCTTGGAGAAAAGAATATTTTAGCCATTGACCCTGGCTTTAAAACAGGGTGTAAAATGGTGTGCTTAGATAAACAAGGAAACCTAAAACACAACGAAACAATTTTCCCGCATCCACCACAAAAAAAGTTTTTAGATTCGGTGAATACCATAAACGATTTAGTAAGTAAATATAAGATTGAAGCTGTTGCAATTGGAAATGGGACTGCAAGTAGAGAAACAGAGAGTTTGGTAAAAGAAGCTCGTCTCTCAAAATCTGTAGAGGTTTTTGTGGTGAATGAGAATGGTGCATCTATTTACTCAGCTTCCAAGCTGGCAAGGACTGAGTTTCCTAACGAGGACGTTACTGTTAGAGGATCTGTGTCGATTGGTAGGCGATTAATGGATCCACTAGCAGAGTTGGTTAAAATTGATGCTAAATCTATAGGGGTTGGGCAGTATCAACACGATGTTGATCAAACTCAATTAAAACTTGAATTGGATCACGTAGTTGAATCTTGTGTTAATGCTGTAGGAGTGAATGTAAACACCGCTAGTCCACATTTACTAAAGTATATAGCTGGGATAGGAGATACTATCGCAAAAAACATTGTAGCGTATCGAAAAGAGAAGGGTGACTTTAAAAATATCGATGAATTAAAAAAAGTAGCCCGATTGGGCGGAAAGGCATTTGAACAAGCCGCTGGTTTTTTTAGGATTAAAAATGGAAGTAATCCTCTAGACGATAGTGCTGTGCATCCTGAAAATTATAAGTTAGTAACCCATATTGCACGATTAAAAAAGATGAAAGTTATTGATTTAATTGGAGTCCCTGATAGTTTAAAAGGTTTAAGTGCCGAAATGCTAAAGTTGGGACAGTTTGCTTTTGAAGATTTAATAAGTGATTTATCGAAGCCTGGGCTCGACCCACGAAAGAAAGTTGAACACTTTGAATTTGACAGTTCAATACAAACAATTGCCGATTTAAAGGTTGGAATGAAAATTTCTGGTATTGTAGAGAATATTACGAATTTTGGAGCATTTGTTAATATTGGAATTAAACAAAAGGGCTTAATTCACGTAAGTGAAATGTCGGATAAATTTATTTCTAATCCACACAGTTTTATAGCGTTGAACGACCAAGTATACGCTAAAATAATTGCTGTAGATCTTCCACGTAATAGAGTAGCCTTAAGTTTAAAGAAAAACCGAGTATAGATTCTGAATCTTAGTGTATAAACATCAAAACCATTATAAACTAATTAAGATTTTGGTACTCGAGGAGCTAAGTAAGAAATAACTTTTTTCTTTTGTTTGGCTCCAACGTAACCTTGACCTTTTTGGTAATAAAAATAAAAAGTTCCATATTTCATTTGCGCCCTAATTACCAATAAGTTTTCATAACTACAATGCTTGGATTTTAAAGTCCCTTTGTAAGATATTACTTTGTAAAACTCTCTGCCGTCTGCGCTCTCCCATTTCTGACCAGCTTTAAATCTAGGGTTGACTCTAACGGATTCAGTATTGGTGTCCTTATCATATTCATAAACAATTCCATTTTCTTCTCTTAGGTATAAGAAAGCCTTACCACCTTTCTCCCATTTTTGTTTATAAACGCGGTATTTCTTTTTATTATATTCCTTTGAGTTTTCTTTAGTTTCTACATAGTAAGTTTTGTCCCAGATAATTATTTTTTTTCTCAATATCTAAAGGGAAGTAGTTCTCGTTTGACTTTTTAGTGCAGAATTCGCTTTTTTCATTATTTTGAGAAAATGAAGTTAAGGTTACAAAAAGAAAAAATGAGAAACCAATTAATTTATTCATACTAGTAAATATATAAAAATGCAGAAATAATTATTGCTGATTTATCTTAGAAGTGTTACGGTTCCAACTTTTTGTTGGTCGTACAGTACCCCAGTGTCTCGGTTTATAATTTTGTAATCAATTTTGTAAACATAAATTCCTTGATGAGTCCCTTTACCATCCCATCTATCAGAAAGTTTATTTGATTCGAAAATTATTTTACCATTTCTATTAAATATATTTAGCTTGTAAGAATAGGTTTCAACAGACTGGGCTCCAAAAGTATCATTGTATCCATCATCGTTAGGCGTAAATGAATTGGGAAGGAATAATTCAGTAGAGCAAAAATCTTTAATTTCAATTCGATCAGAAATAAAACAATTACTTCCATTAAATAAAGTAACATTATACCAGCCAATTTCTTTAGCAAGTATATTGTTTGTTATTTCTTGAGTAGAGGGTGTATCCCAAACCGTCCATTTTGCCTCACCAGGGATTAATGGAAGCCCCTTCATTATTGATAAACAAACAGTGGTATCATTTCCTAATAAACTTGTAGGGTTATCAATTGCTTCTACAAGTAATGTGTCGCTTCCGCTACAACCACTAGGGTGCTCAATTGTTAATATGTATTCTCCAATATCCGAAACCTCTATGTTTGATGTTGATTCTGATGTGTTCCAAGTATAAGAAAAATCAGTGTCATAAGTTGTATCTGCTTTAACGATGAACGCATCACCTGGGCAAATAGTAGTGTCTTTATTAATACTGAAATTAACAGGTTCTATTACGGTTACTTTCACAGAATCCTCTTTATAGCATACTTGTTTAAAGGAAATATCATCCATTGCAAAATCATTACCATTACTAGCTGTATTTTGATTTGTAATACATATCTCAGCACTTGTATTTAATCTAGAGTTCCAAATTTGGAAGAACTCGTTCCATTCACATTCAATCGGTTTTGCCTCAAATACTTCCCCAATTCGCTGATTGTTAATCGTAAATTGTAATTGAGCATTGTTTAAATTTAAAATAGGCGTGATCCAAGCAGATAGAGAATAATCAGTTTCTTGTTCAACCTTAACAGTTTGACACCATATTTGTTCATCAGGTACAATAGCACCATCTGTTATATACATGTTGCCAATACCAGTTTCAGTATGATCGCTACAGGCTTGCCAAGATGGCCAATAAATGTTTGATTTATTATTTACGCAATAACTTCCCTGTGGCATACTTCCATTTAAACAGCTTGCCCAATATTCACCAGTAAAATCTTGATCACCCAATTCAAAATCTCCGTTTAAAATTAAATTAGTTGTGTCAGTAATTCTATTTGTTACATAGAATGTAGTTGTTTTATTAACTATTGCTTTAATTTGATTTAGAGTGTCGTCAGTATTGATATTGTTACCAAACCATTTCACTTCATCTAAATTTGATCCAGAAACCCAAAGTTTAACTTCAGCTGGAAAGCAGATGGTAGTATCGTCCTTCGTTTTAAAAAAGCAATTTTCCTGAGATTTTCCAGGTAACTGTATTAGAATACAAAGAAGAAGAGCTACTCTTAAATTCACAAACCTAATATAGAATGAGAATGAGTGTTTATCAATTATTTTAGCTGGACAAGTTTAGGACACTTAGAAGTTTAAATAAAAATCTTTAGTAAGTGTTCTGTATTCATTTGAATATTGATGCCTTGAAGTTTCAATTACGATTGTTTCATTTTCTGTTGTTGTAGGAGATAAACTAAGCTCAATTAAAATTCGTTTAGATGGTTTTTTAAGATTTGGAAGAACAGTACAAAGTCTTCTTATTGATAATTGGTGCTTTAAAGCAGTAGTTTTAATTTGTTTTAAATCACAGGTCGGATAAACTAAATTCAGAGTTCCACTAGGAGTTAAATGTTTAGTGGCAAAAGCTAAGATCTCATCTAATGGTAAAAATAAAGCTTGTCTTGCTTGGTCTCTGTCATTATTATTAGAACTTACCGATTCTTTAAAAAAAGGAGGGTTCGAAACAATGATGTCAAATTTTTTAATAGGATGAAAATTAGACAATGTGTTTTGATAGGCAGTTGGTTGATGCTTGAAATTTGTGTTTTTAAAATTATCTAAGGCTTGATGATAGGAATTTATATTAGGTTCGATTCCTATTATTTTTGACTCAGGATAGCGTTGTTGCATCATTAAAGCAATTAAACCACTTCCGGTCCCAATATCAAGAATATATTTTGGTTTATCATGTTTTGCCCAACTTCCAATTAAAACACCATCAACTCCAACTTTCATGGCACATTTATCATGCGCAATTTTAAATTGTTTAAACTCAAAAGGGAGGAGATGATTAGTCATTTAAATTAAGAATGCCATCTGGTAAGTCAACTTTGAGCATTTGCGCTTTTTTATCCACTTCAAGAATAAACTCGTCTACCAATGGAATAATTGTTTCATTCGGTTCTTCACCAATGAATAAAAGCGTTTGAGCCGTTTGTGTGTTTACCTCAGAAATAAGTCCAATTTCACCTTCTTTTACGTCAATAACAGTACAACCTACCAACTCATGTAAATAATATTCTTCATCCTTTAAAACAGGTAAGAGTTCTTTGGGAAGATATAAAGACATGTTTTTTACCCGGTTTACGTCATCGGAAGAAGTAAAGCCTTCGAAAGTAGCTATAGCGTTACCCTTTTGATTTAACTGATATCTCTCAAAAGGGTATGACACTAACTTCTTTCCAATCAAAACTTCAACTGCATCTAGCTTCGGTGGAACAAAGGGAGCGTCCTTGTCAATAATAATATTAACTTCCCCTTTAAATCCTTTTGGCTTACCAATTTTACCAAAATAAAAACAATCGTCTACTTTCATCTTATATCTTTGTAACTCAAAGTTAAGCTATGAAAAGAACAGTTGTTAATATTGAATCAAGTTTTGATAAAATAAATCAAAATCAACGTTTCGTTTTTTTAGGTTCTTGTTTTGCAAACAACATAGGAGATCACTTTATTCATTATAAATTAAAGAGTATTGTAAATCCTTTAGGAGTTGTATTTCATCCCATTTCATTAATGCGATTAATAGATAGGTCGATAAACGAGAACTGGTTTACAGAGAAAGATTTTTTTGAGTTTGATTCCTATTGGTTTAATTACGAGTTAAGTGGTACTTGTGCGAAAGCTTCATTAAAATCTGCAATTACTTTTGCTAATAATCAATTAGTAGAGTTGAGGAGTAGGTTTTTAAATGCAGATCGATTATTCTTAACTTTTGGTTCTGCAATAGGTTATATTAAAAATGGAGAAATAGTTGCGAATTGTCACAAACAAGATGGGAGTTTGTTTGCTAAAAAGAATATTAAAGAAGAGTGTCTCTTTAAAATTGTAAAATCAAGTTTAGAGTTGCTTATAAAAATTAACAAGAATATACGAGTTCATTTAACTGTAAGTCCTGTTCGCCATAAAAAGGAAGGAATTGTTGAAAATTCTAGGAGTAAAGCAACACTTATAAATTTAGCCCATAATTTATCTGATTATTTTCCTGAAGTAGAGTATTTCCCAGCTTATGAGATAGTTGTTGACGAGTTAAGGGATTATCAATTTTTTAACAACGATTTGGTTCATCCCAATTTGAATGCTATCAATATAATTTGGAATAAATTATTAGAAACATTAGCGACAAAGGATTTGAATAAATTTGTGGAAAAATCAAGGCAGTTGAATAAATCGATTAAGCATCGTCCATTGCACCCTAAATCCATATCAAACAAAATTTTTTTAAAGAAGCTTTTAAATAAGTTGTATGATTTCCAAAAGGAAACCAATACTTCATGGAAAATTGAAATTGAAGAAGTAGAATTAATACTGAAATCCTTAAATTAAGGAACTTTATTTGGGATGGTTAAGGTTATGTAGGTGAAACACCTAAAATCATCGTAAATTCAATTGCGTTTTCTAAAAAAAAAATTAGTTTTGAAGTCGAAATTTTCTGTTCTACTCTAAAACGTATTGATAGTTGAAATTGAGTGTTTTGTAGATCTATTAGTCGTTTTGGTGTAATAGTTGTTTACGAATAGAACAAAATTATCTTAATTTAGTGCTTTGATATTTATTACAAGTGCATTATGAAAAAATTATCTGTCCTGTCATTATTGTTTTTGTTGGCATTTGTGCAAACTTCATTTGCTCAAAAAAAGAAAGCAACCTTAGAGATTGTTGGTTATGCAAAAGAAAAATTAAGAGTTAAGGATGCAACTGTTACTGTTTACGATGGTAATAAAGTTATTCAAACTTTTTCTACGCAAGTAAATGGTAGGTTTTTGTTATATCTACCTTTTAATAAGAATTATAAGATAACGATTGAAAAGGAAGGATTTATACCCTTAAATTTTGAAGTCGATGCCACTATGCCTGCGGGGGAGACCAATGAAAATATGACAACTGATTTGGATATAAAAATGATTGCTCAGCCTATCGATGGCTCTAAGGAGTCATTTGATAAACCAGTAGCTAAAGTTTCTTACATAGAAAAGGTAGGTATGTTTGATTACAGCTGGGATTATGATGATGAGATAGCTGATGAAGTTGGTGATTTGGAAAAAAAGATTAGAGACAAGAATAAGTCTTTTGAGAAAGATTTGAAAGAAAAGGATTCGGAGTTAGCTAAAGCTAATTTTGAAAAAGAGAAAGCGGAAGAAGCTGCCAAAAAAGCTGCTGCTGAAGCCGCAGAAGCTGAATCTAAAAAATTAGCGAAGGCTGAGAAAGAAAAAGCAGATGCTGCAAGGGCAGCTGCAATTGTTGAAGCTGAAAAATTAAAGGAAGGAAAGCGTTTAGCAGATGAGGCTAAGAAGGAAGAGCAAGCTGAATTAGCTCGATTAGCGAAAGAAGAGGCTGATGCTAAGGAAGAGGCATCTAAAGCTAAAAAAATTGCTGATGCCGAAAGAAAGAAAAGAGAAGCTGAAGAAGCAAAATTAACAGAAGAGAGAATAAAGGCTGAAGAAGCTGCTAAAAAAGCCGAAGATGAAAGATTAAAATTAGAAGAGGAAAAAGTTAAAGCTGAAGAAGCAGATAAAGCTGCAAGGGAAGCTGACGAGGAAAGAAAAATAAAAGAAGAGGAAGCGCGTAAAGTGGCCGAAGCTAAGAAGGAAGCTGAAGCGGAGGAGTTACGTAAAGCGGAAGAAGCCAAACGAATAGCTGCCGAAGAAGCAAAGCAAAAAGCAGAGCAAGAAGCAAAGTTAAAAGCAGCCGAAGAAGCTCGTAAAATTGAAGAAGCTCGTAAGGCTGCTGAGGCTGAAGCTGCTAAAAAGCTTGCTGAAGAAAAGGCAGCTGCTGAAGCCGCTGCAAAGAAAGCTGAAGAGGAAAGGCTGAAGTTGGAAGAGGAAGCAAGAAAAGAAGAAGAGAAACGTAAAGCTCAAGCTGAAGCGGCTCAAAGAAAATTAGAGGCTGAAGCTAAGAAAAAAGCCGAAGCTGAAAAGTTGGCAAGGTTAGAAGCGCAAAGAAAAGCGAGAGAAGAGAGAAGCAGGCGAGAGGAGGCGAAAAAAGCCGCAGCTGAAGCTAAAGAAAAGTTGTTGGCTGAAGAAGAATCTGCTAGGATAGAGGCTGAAGAAGCTCAAGCCAAAGCTGAAAAAGAAGCGCGAAAAGCAGAATTAGAAGCAATTAAAGAAGCAACTGAATTGGCCAATAAAAAGGCTGAGGAAGAGAAAAAGAAAGCTGAAGAGGAAGCGAAAATTGCTGCTGAACAAAAACGTTTAGAAGACGAAGCAAGAAGAAAGGCTAATGAAGAAGCTATTGCCAGAAAGGAGGAATCAGAGCGTGCAGAAAAAGAAAAAGCATTAGCTCAACAAAGAGCAGATGAAGCTAAAAATCAGGCTGAGGAAGAAAAGAAAGCGGCTGAGCTATCTGTATTAAGAGATAAGGCACGAACAGACAGTATTAGTAAGGTTAAAGAAGCGGAGGTCGCTAAAAGAATAGCTGCTGATAAAGAAACAGCAGCTAGAAAAGAGGCTGTAGAAAAAGCAAAGGCACAACAAGCAATATCTGTTTCAAAAATTGTCGCTACAAACGAGCCATCAGAAGTTGATATTTCTAAACTTCAAGGTGCTGATAAACAGAGCTACCTAGAAGGTCTTGCTGCGAAGTTTGGTAACGGTAAGCATGCTAGGGTCGTTGAAGAAAAAAATAGAACAATTACTGTTGTAACCGTAGTTGCTGATGGAAAAGCTATTGAGTACAAATGGATTAAATATTCATGGGGTGGTCAATATTATTTTAAAAATGGTATTTCGATTACAAGAGGACAATACGGGATGGGAACTTCCTAATTTCGAAGTGTAAAAATTGCATCAAAAAAGGCTTGACATTTTGTTAAGCCTTTTTTGATGCAATAAACTTAATCTAAATGAGTCTTATTCTTTTCAAATCTTGTAAATTTGTAGAAAATTTTGATAATGTCAGTTGATAACAAAAAATTGCTTGCACTACAAAAAGACTTAACCTCATCGGATAAAGGTGTTGTAGTAAGAGCAATTAAGGAGGTTGCCGAACACGGTTCGCCAGCAATCATCAATCATTTACTTCGTGCAACGTTTAAAAGTGGCTTTCAAGAAGCATTAGTAGAAGGTAAAAAGATATTGTTTAATATTAAAGATAATGGTGCGGTTGACGTATTGTTGGATGTTTTAAAAGGAGACGAATTTATCGCTTTTAAAAGTGAAATTGCAGCTTCTATTTGGGAGGCTGGATTAAACGCAGAAGATCGATTGATTGACTTAGTTGAAATTGCGATTACTTCAGATTATATGACAATTGTTGAAGTAACTACTATTATAGAGAATATAGAGACTGGTTTTCCTTTTGATGAGGTAACTGAAGCTTCCTTAATAATTAGCGAACATCTGCATGAGGTTGAGGACGAAAGTAGAATTGCCTTGTTATCAAGTTTAGCATCTACTTTAAACAGTATGGTTTCGGATTAGCAATTGGTCAATAGATAGAAGGAATATATAGTTTGTAAGATTAAAATAAAAATTCATAATGTTTACAGTAAATAATTTAACACTTCAGTTCGGTAAAAGAGTATTGTTTGATGAGGTGAATTTAAAGTTCACTCACGGAAACTGTTACGGTGTAATTGGTGCCAACGGTGCGGGAAAGTCTACTTTTTTAAACATTCTTACTGGAGAACAAGATGCAAACAAAGGAACTGTTTCTTTGGAGCAAGGAAAGAGATTGGCTGTTTTAAGCCAGGATCACTTTAAATTCGATGAGTTTAATGTGTTAGAAACTGTAATAATGGGCTACAAGGAGTTGTACAACATTATGAAAGAAAAGGAAGCTATTTACCTAAAAGAAGATTTTTCTGATGCTGACGGTATTAAAGCTTCCGAATTGGAAGAACAATATGGTGAAATGGGGGGGTGGAATGCAGAATCTGATGCGGCACAACTTTTAAGTGGCTTAGGAGTTCCTGAACATTACCATTGGGCTCAAATGGGGGACTTGGACAATAAGTATAAAGTAAGGATTCTATTGGCTCAAGCATTATTTGGTAATCCAGATGTACTGGTTTTGGATGAGCCAACAAATGATTTGGATATTCAAACAATTTCTTGGTTAGAAGATTTCTTACTTGATTTTAAGAATACTGTAATTGTTGTGTCTCATGATAGACATTTTTTGGATACTGTTTGTACTTACGTTGCCGATATTGATTTTGGGAAGATTTCCTTATTTACTGGGAATTACACATTTTGGTATAAAACAAGTCAATTAGCACTTAGTCAAAGAGCAGATCAAAATAAAAAGAACGAGGATAAAAAGAAGGAATTGCAAGAGTTTATTGCTCGTTTTTCTGCAAATGCTTCGAAAAGTAAACAAGCTACATCTCGTAGGAAAATGCTTGATAAGATTGATGTTGAAAGTATTAAAGCTTCAACAAGAAGATATCCTGCATTAATTTGGGATCAAGAAAGAGAAGCTGGAGATCAAATTTTAGAAGTGGATAAAATCAATTCTTCAAACGAAGAGGGAAAGCTTTTAAGTGATATTAGTTTTAGAATGGCTAAAGGTGATAAAATCATGTTTTATTCTAAAGACAGTAAAATAACTTCATCATTGTTTCAAATTTTAAGTGAAACAGAAAAAGCTGATTCTGGGGAGTTTAACTGGGGTACTACAATTACAAAGGCATATGTTCCGAATGAAAATAGAGAGTATTTTGAAGGTGTGAATTTAGACTTAGTTGATTGGTTAAGACAATATTCCGAAGAAAAAGACGAAGAGTTTGTTCGCGGTTTCTTAGGGAAAATGTTATTTGCTGGTGAAGAAGTGAAAAAAAAGTGTGGTGTATTATCAGGAGGTGAAAAAGTAAGATGTATGCTTTCAAGAGCCATGTTACAAAAGCCAAATGTTTTAATTATGGATGATCCAACAAATCACTTGGATTTGGAATCAATTACAGCACTAAACAATTCATTAACTGAATACAAGGGGACTATTTTGTTCACTTCCCATGATCATGAATTTGTGCAAACAATTGCAAATCGTATTGTTGAAATAACACCGAAGGGAATTATTGATAGGATGATGCCCTTCGATGAGTATTTAGCAAGTGATAAAATAAAGGTTTTAAGAGACGAAATGTACACTTAATTACAAAAAAAATTAATTCAGTTAGCTAATTTTAAATAATGGTGAATTTAATCGAAGAAGGAAGTAAACATTTAGAGTCCGGTGATTTTGATAAGGCGATTGTTGCATTTACTGAGTTTCTAAAAACAAACGATTCTGACCCGAATGTTATTTGTTTGAGAGGAGTGGCTTATCGTAAAGCTCAAAAATTTAACGAGTCTTTGGCTGATTTTCAAAAAGCAGCGAATCTTATTCCAACTAATGCTAGTGTTTACAGTGAGCTTGGTGTTACAGAATTTCATCTCAAGAATTTAGCGAGTGCATTAACTTACATGAATAAGGCACAAGAACTTGAACCAACTAATCCTTACCGATATTCTAGTAGAGCTTATATTAAAGATTCTTGTGGGGATACAAATGGAGCCATCGCCGATTATAAAAAATGTATTGAACTAGATCCTGAAGATGCTGTGGCGTATAACAACCTAGGTATGTTAGAGGAGAAGTTGGGTAGAAATACAAAAGCTAACACAAGATTCAAAAAAGCCGACGAGATTAGCAAAAATGAAAGTAGTCCGTTTTTTGGTAAGTTTAATAAAGATGGTGAGCAGATTTTAACAAAAGAAGAAGCACAGCAAGAGGTTAAAAACGTAATTAAGGAGGCGCACTTAAAAGAAGAGGCTGATCAGAAAAAAGCTGAGGAACTTTCTCAGATTGAAGATGAAAAACCTTCTATAGGAAAGGTGATGCTGAGTGTGTTCAAAAGTAAACAAGAATTTAAATCTTTTATTAAATTCATTAAGAACGGATTTAAATCCTAATTTTATAAATCAAAAATAAACAACAATAAATATGATTACTGCTGAAATCGTTACAGGAAAAGGAACAATGAGTGTACAGTTTTATGAAGCTGATGCACCTAAAACTGTTGCCAACTTCGTTGAATTGGCTAAAAAAGGATATTATGATGGGTTAACTTTTCATAGAGTACTTCCTGATTTTGTTATTCAAGGAGGCTGCCCTGATGGTACTGGTGCTGGTGGGCCGGGATATTCTATCGATTGTGAATTAGACGGTGATAACCAATTTCATGATAAAGGTGTTTTAAGTATGGCGCATGCCGGAAGAAACACTGGTGGATCTCAATTTTTTGTTTGTCATTCAAGAAACAACACTGCACACTTAGACCGAAACCATACTTGTTTTGGTAAAGTTTATGAAGGACTTGATGTAATCAATCAAATTGCCCAAGGAGATGTGATTGAAAAAATCTTAATTAAACAAGCATAGCATTAAGTTTCTTAATTGAAAGGGCAATCTAAAAGATTGCCCTTTTTTATTTTACATTATATTTGAATCTTGATTTATTTATGAAAAACGCACTAACAATATTTTTTGTTCTGCTTTTCTTATCATCTTGTGATAATAGTTATCAAGATGTCAAAGTCTATTACGATTCTGGTGAGATTAAGGCTGAAGGGGTTATGTATTTAAGCTTTGAACACGGAGTTTGGACACGCTACTATAAAAATGGGACTAAAGAATCGGAAGGTGAATTCTTTAAAGGAGTTCAAACTGGTGATTGGTATTGGTATTTTGATAATGGCCAGATAAAAGAGTCTAGTCATTTTGAAGAAAACGATGCACATGGAGTTTCAAAACGTTATTTTAAAAATGGACAAATTCGAGCTCAAGATATTTGGGCATACGATTTAAGAGAGGGTAGGTCTTATGCATTTCACGAAAATGGGTCAAAAAGTTATGCGGGGTTATTTAATGATGGATTAAGAGATAGTGTTTGGGTTTGGTATTATGATAATGGAGTGATAGAAGATAGCGTTCGGTTTGTATATGGCGATGAACAAGGTTTAGGTGTTTCTTATTTTAAAAATGGAAACAAAAAAGAATATGGACAATGGAAAAATGGACTTAAATATGGCGTTTGGCGCTATTTTTCAAATGAAGGAAAGTTAAATAAAAAGGGCGAGTTTAATCAGTTTGGTTACCGCGAAGGAATTTGGGTGCTGAAAGACTCTTTGAACAAGTTTGATTCTATAATTAAATATACTTCGGGCTACATTGATACTTGTTATTCTATTCCTACTGACACTCTTAATTTAGACTCGTTAAATATTCAACCTTTTGAACTTAAAGGGGGAGAAAACGAGAATAAAGGCTCTTATATAGATATGGAAGGTTAATTATGAAAATCTCTAACAACAAACTATCATCGGTTAGAACTTATTTTTTTGAGACTTTGTCAAAATTTGAAGAGTCTGATGTTAAAAGCTATTTTGAGTATTTATGTGATGCTTGGTTAGGTTTGTCTAAAATTGATATTCGATTAAACCCAGATGTAGAAATTACAGAGTCTGAATTGTTGAGTTTTTTTTATGGAATTAAAGATTTATTAAATTATCGCCCAGTGCAATATGTCGCAGGTAAATCCTGGTTTTACGGCTTGGAAATAGGAGTGAGGGAAGGTGTTTTAATTCCTCGACCGGAAACGGAAGAATTAGTAGATTGGATTGTAAAAGAAAATTTAACAGCTCAAAATGTTTTTGAAATAGGTACTGGAAGTGGTTGCATACCTTTAGCTATTAAATCTAATTTAAAAAAGGCAACTGTTTTTGCTGGAGATATATCAGAAGAGGCTTTGTTAATTGCTGAAAGTAACGCTAAAGTATTAAACCTTAAAGTTAATTTTCAAAGATTTGACGCTTTAAATTGGCAAGAGTTTAAATTTGAGCAAAAGTTTGATGTGATTGTAAGTAATCCTCCATATATTCCAAATTCAGATAAGACTTTAATGCACAAGAATGTTTTAGATTTCGAACCTGGATTGGCACTTTTTGTTGCCAATGAATCTCCACTTCTTTTTTATGAAAAAATAGCTGATTTTGCACTCGAAAATTTAAGTGAATCTGGAGCTTTATATTTCGAGATTCACGAACGTTTCGGATCAGAAACTATTAAAATGCTTAAGGTCAAAGGGTTTTTAAATGTGTTTTTAAGGCAAGATCTTCAAGGTAAAGATCGCATGTTAAAAGCAACAATTAATTAATTATATTCTCAATAGAGTAAGAGCACTCAAATGTAGATTTAGCGGTTAGATTGATAACTCCTTTTTTATCTTTGAAATCATTACCTAAACCAGCTTGATCAGCCATCCCATTCCAAGGTTCAATACAAATAAAGGGCGCATTGTTAAGTTGTTTCCAAATCCCAATATGGGGGTAGTTATTCCAAGAAACTTTTACTGATTGATTAGTTTTTATTGAGTGAATAGTCAAAAACCTACTTTTTAAATCATCAAATATTAAAGCATCATCATTAAATAATTCTTCAGTAAGTTTTATTGTACTTCCTTTTAACCAACCTACCAAATTAGTTCCAGTTCTAAAACCTTCTGGGGTTAGTAATATTCGATCACTATTCTCTTCTTTTTCAAGTGCTAATTCGTAGTCTGTAAATGTTGATGTATTATCAAAGGGAACATTAAAAGCCGGGTGAGCCCCTATGCAAAAGTAAATACTTGAATTAGAAGGGTTAATTACACGATACAACACTTTCACTTCCTTTTCATGAATGCTGATTTCAACTTGTAGTTTGAATTCAAAAGGATAGGCTTTTAAAGTGTCCTTTGTTGATTCTAAACCTAGTATTAATATTGATTTTGTTTGACTTATAATTTTATATTCTTGATCTCTAGCAAAACCATGCTGGGTTAAATTGTATGATTTTTTGTTTATTGTATATGTGTTGTTCTCAACTTTACCAATAATAGGGAATAGAATAGGAGCATGGCGTCCCCAGAATTCAGGGTTACCACTCCATATTATTTCACGAGAATTTTCTTTATCAAAATAGCTACAAAGCTCAGCCCCAAGCTGTTTTACTTTAACACTAATTTGATCGTTTTCAAGTGTATATATCATTTCGAGGGATTTTTTCCAAATATAGTCCTAATTGATTTTATAACAATATAACATTAGAGATGAATAAAACTTTCACATGTGTTGATTATTGCTATTTTTGTAGCTGATAAAATTAAACTATGAAAAGATTATTTTTTAAAATACCCTTGCTCATTGCTTGTATTGCTAGTTTTACAGTACTACAATCTTGTGATGGAGGAACCAAGACAACTATTATTAACAGACCAATAGGATCAGAAATTGATGTGTTTTGGAATTTAGTTGAAAATGGACGTAAAAATGGTAAAAACAATGCCAATTCATATTTACAAGAATTCCTGATTACAAATAATTCTGCAAAGACATTAGATAGCACTGGTTGGGCAATTTACTTTCATCAACCAAGAAGTGTCATCAATAGTTTAACTTCAAAAAACATTGTCATTACGCATATTAATGGTGATTATTTTAGATTAGAACCATCTACTAGTTTTACTAAACTTGCTTCAGGAGAAGATATAGCAGTAAGCTACGAAAGCGAGGCTTGGGCAATTAAAGATGTAGATGCACCAAATGGACTGTATATTGTTTTTACAGACTCTCTTGGAGTTGAGTCAAAGCCAGAAGTGTTAACGAACATAACGTATGGACCGTTAGTAAAGAATGAACAGAAAAGCCGATTTAAAAATGATCCACTAATTTCTCCAACTGCAGGATCTAGGTTTACAGATAATGGGGAGATTACTTTCTTAGGAAAAGATAGCTTAGTGAAAATCATTCCAACACCTTTCTCTTATGAAGAGGTCGAAGGGGTATTTGAGATTAAAAATGGAGTTTCGATTTCGTTCTCAGGAAATTTAAAAAATGACGCTGAGTTCTTAGCTTCAAAATTAAAAACTGATGTAGGAATTGATGCTAAAGTAGCTCAAGGTGGTAAAGGAGATATAGTTTTAAAAACAGGTGATGTAAAAGTAAACGGGAAGGTTACTGAAGTTTATGGCTTAACTATTTCTAAGGAAGGAGTTGTTATTGAAGGAAGTGATTCAAACGGGGTTTTTTACGGAATTCAAAGTTTAAGAGCTTTAATTTCTGCTGAAGACTTGAAAGCTAAAAACGGTTCAGCTTTAATTCAAGCTTTAAATGTTGAAGATGCTCCAAGATTTGATTACAGAGGTATGCATCTAGATGTTGTCAGAAACTTTAGTAAAAAAGAGACTGTTTTAAATATGATCGATTTAATGTCGTTTTACAAATTAAATAAGTTCCATTTTCACATTACTGATGATGAAGGTTGGAGATTAGAAATTCCTGGACTTGATGAATTAACTTCTGTTGGATCTAAAAGAGGTCACAGTAAAAACGAAACTGAAATGCTAAATCCAGCTTATGGTTCAGGTCCCTATGCAGACGGTGAAAAGTCTTTTGGGACAGGATTTTACACAAAGGCTGAATTTGTTGAGATATTAAAATATGCGAAGGCAAGACATATTGAAGTTATTCCAGAATTAGATTTTCCTGGTCATGCTAGAGCTGCAATTATATCAATGAAAGCTCGTCAGAAATCACTAATAGCCGCAGGAAAAGAAGCAGAGGCTAATGATTATCTTTTACACGATCCAAATGATGCTTCAAGATACCGTTCGGTTCAACTATACGATGATAACGTAATTTGTGTTTGTCAAGAGTCAACTTATAGATTCTTAGAGAAAATAACGGATGAAGTTGTTAAGATGTATGAAGAAGCTGGTTTGAAATTAAAAAACGTTCATATTGGCGGTGATGAAGTTCCGCATCCATCAAAAGATGATCCTGGGCATGGAGCATGGAAAGGTTCTCCAATATGTAATGCGCTATTAGCAGCTGACGAAGATTATGCTAAATCAGAGCAATTGTTTTACTACTTTGTTGATCGTTTTTCTAAAATATTAGAAGATAGAGGGATTGTAACTGCTGGTTGGGAAGAAATTTCTCTAGTGAAAGGAGAAGATGAAGATGGTGAATCGACTGTTGAGCAAAACGAAGAGTTTAAAGAAAGAGGATTTGTACCATATGTATGGAATACTGTTTGGGGATGGGGTGGAGAAGATAGAGCTTACAAATTAGCGAACGCTGGTTTTAAAGTTGTTCTATCTAATGTTACCAATAACTATTTTGATTTAGCTTATGATAACGATCCAACTGACCCTGGATATTACTGGGGTGGTTTTGTGGATACTAAAAAAGCATGGCAGTTTGTTCCAATGAATGTGTATGCTGAAGAATTAACCACTAGAGATGAAGTTCCAGTTAACTTGGCTAGTTATGAAAATGCAATTAGACTTTCAGATGAGGGAAAGCAAAATATTTTAGGATTACAAGGTCAGCTTTGGGCTGAAACTGTAAAAGGCCATGAAATGTTAGAGTATTACTTATTTCCAAAAATGTTAGGTTTAGTGGAAAGAGCTTGGGCTGTTGATCCTGAGTGGACATCAATTACTGAAGATTCTGTAAGATTTGATGCTCAAGATTTAGATTGGAATCAATTTGCAAGTAGAATTGGTCATTTCGAATTACCTCGTTTATCTTACTTAAATGGTGGTGTTAACTACAGAATAGCACCTCCAGGAGTTGTAATTACGGATGGAAAGTTATTTGTAAATACAAACTTCCCAGGTGTTACTTTTAGATACACGACTGATGGTTCTATGCCCACTGCTGAATCAGCTATTTATACTGAGCCAGTTTCTGTTGCAGGACCAGAAGTTAAAGTTGTTGCTTTTTATCCAAGTGGAAAAGCTAGTAAGGTTTCAGCTGTTACCGTTAAATAAAAATACATCATTATAAATATCTAAAAAGGCTTCCGTTATGGAAGCCTTTTTTGTATTACGTCGAAAGCAGAGTAGCTGCATTAGGGATAAATCATCTCAAATAAGAAATTAGAAGTTTTTAAAAACCTTTCACTCATAAATCGAGTAATGACTGGAACGAGTTATTGAATCTAGTTTTTCAGCTCATTACGTTGATATTATTCATCGTAAAAATACGATGAGAAATAGTTAATTCAAAAGTATTTTATGTTTTGCTAGGAGTAAAAGAAGATTATAAAAAAGAAGTATTTGTAAATATACCAACTGAATCAGCACACGGGTATAAAGATATTTTAGAGGGAATTAAAAGGGGATGAGAAAAATATAGGTTTAATCATATCGGACAATAACATAGAATTAGACAAAAACTGCGGTAAGGCTTAGTCTCTTTTTTTTAGTGGAAAAAATATGTTTTTATATTAAACAACTCGCATTAGAAAAGAAGAATAATCTACACTAACAATTTGATAAAAGTGTTAAATAAAGAGTTTAGCCTAACCTTTAAAATGTGAACTTTTGTGTCAAGTTAAGAATTAGTAATTATACTATTATCTAAAGTGGCTATGGATAAAGATGACGGATATTTTAAATATCCAAAACATAATTTTAAATTTGATGGCAAAATGAGAAGTGAAGTTTAATTTTTAAAACAACAACATTAAACGCTTCAATTTTTTTATTCGAGATGAAGCATACACACTTTTATGTGTGGCACCTAATTGTATTATGGATTTAAAAATTATCTTATCAGAATTTCTAAAATGGCGTGTTAAGCACTTAAGTGATAAGCGTTTTATTGGTATTTTGAGTATTCTTATTGGTGCCGTTATGGGGCTAGTTGGAAGTTTATTGAAATTTCTTGTTACTGTTATTGAAGAAGAAGTTCGGGAGGGTATTTTGATGGAATACCTTAATTATGTGTATTTTTTATTTCCTCTTTTCGGTATTGCCATTGTAATATTTTACATCCAATATTTTGTAGCACAAAAACGATTGTCTCAAAGTGTTCCCTTCGTATTGTATTCAATTGGAAAAAGGAAAGCATTTATAAAATCTGTTCATATGTATGGACATTTAATAGCAAGTTCTTTAACTGTTGGTTTGGGGGGTTCTGCTGGACTAGAAGGACCTTCTGTTGTTACGGGATCGGCTATTGGTTCTAATATTAGTCAATTATTTCATTTGAGTCATAAACGGAAAGTTTTACTATTAGGATGTGGAGCAGCAGCAGCTGTAAGTGCATTATTTAACAGCCCGATTTCAGGCGTTATATTTGTTTTAGAGATTATTTTGGTGGATTTAAAGATTACTTTTTTAATTCCATTGATGTTTTCATCGGCAACAGCATTTATTGTTTCTTGGTTAGTAAGTGATCAGAAAAAATTATTTGGTGAAGTTTCTCTTGAGAAATTCATGATTAGTGATGTTCCCTTTTATATTTTATTAGGATTAATAACGGGATTAACTTCCTGGTATTATATTACGATGGTCAACAAAATGGAAGATCGCTTTATTAAGTTCAAAGGGAAGCCATGGCGTAAATTTATAATAGCTGGTTCTTTATTGGCTTTAAGTATGTTTTTATTTCCAACTCTTTATGGTGAAGGTTATTATACATTAAGACAAATTTTGAAGGGGAGTGAAGTTTCTTTATTTAATTCTTCTATTTATACGCATATTCCAAATGTAGGAGAGATAACTGGAGAGTCTTGGCTGCTTATAATATTTTTAATAGGATCTGTTCTCATAAAAGTTTTTGCATATTCATTTACAAAATTAGCTGGTGGTAATGGAGGAGTATTTGCTCCTTCCTTATTTACTGGAGGAACTCTTGGTTTTATAGTCGCTAGAAGTTTAAATAATTTAGGGATGCATTTGCCTGAAAAAAACTTCACGTTAGTTGGAATGAGTGGAATGGCAGCAGGAATGATGCATGCTCCTTTAACTGCAATATTTTTAATTGCCGAAATTACTGGAGGATATGCTTTGTATATTCCTTTGATGATTGTGGTTGGAACTTCTTATGGGACTTCACATAGGTATAATAAGTATTCCTATTTTACAACTCGACTAGCAAGAAATGGTGATTTGGTTGCACACGATAAAGATCATTCTATTTTAAGAGATATCGGCGTTAAGAAAGTTATAGAAAAAGATCTTGAGAGCGTTTATTCTTCCGGTTCTATAAAAGACCTTGTCGAAGCTATTTCTAAATCAAAAAGAAATATATTTCCGGTTTTAAGTGACACAGGACAGTTAGATGGTGTTATTTTACTGGATGATGTTAGACATTTAATTTTCAATCCTGATAAATATACTATTCCATTGAGTCATATTATGCATGCACCACCTGCAGTTGTTGATCATGAAGATAGTTTAGATTCTGTTATGGTTCATTTTGATAAAACACAAGCTTGGAATTTGCCTGTGTTAAAAGATGGAAGATATTATGGCTTCTTGTCGAAATCTAAGATTTTTAATGCATATAGGGAACATCTTGCTAAAAACGATGAAGATGTTTTTTAGGAAAGAGTATATGTTCCTTCATTATACAGTAATAGACTGTGCTACTTTCTTTCAATCACCATAAAAAATCACTATTTTTGAATGAAAATCATTTAATCACAATGGTATTATTTTGTTTGGCCCTAGATTATGTAATCTTTGTTATAGTTAATGGTCAAATCTTTTTAAACTACAAGCTTGAATTTATAAAGAATTAAATCTACTTAATAGAATGGAAAGTTTTAGATCAGAATTAGAAAATTTAGATAATCCAGTAATTGCACAGGATATCTTAGAATTAGGACAAAAAATTGCAGACTTCAAGGGTGGAAGCTTGGATGAAGAGAAATTCAGAAGTTTACGTTTAGCGAGGGGTGTTTATGGGCAACGTCAAGCTGGAGTTCAAATGATTAGAATTAAAATCCCTTATGGGAAAATGACTACGAAACAATTGAGAAGGTTATGCATTGTTTCTGATGAATATTCAAAAGGAAGGTTACATACTACAACTCGTCAGTGTATTCAAATTCATTACGTTAATTTGGATAGAACTCCCCAATTATGGGCTGAATTAGAAAAAGATCAAATTACAATAAGAGAAGCATGTGGTAATGCTGTTAGAAACGTTACTGCATCAATAGATGCTGGTATTAATCCTGATGAAGCTTTTGATGTTTCGCCCTATGCTCACAATATATTCGAGTTTTTCTTAAGACAACCATTCGGTCAAGAATTAGGAAGGAAATTTAAAATTTCTGTATCCGGAGCAGAGAATGATAATGCCTTTTCATTCATGCATGATGTTGGCTTAATAGCTAAGGTAAAAGATGGAGTTAAAGGGTTTAAGGTAATGGTTGGTGGAGGTTTAGGTGCTCAACCAAAAATGGCTGAATGTGCTTATGAATTTATTCCAGCAAATGAGGTAATTCCTTTCATAGAATCATGTGTTAGATTATTCGACCGTTACGGTGAACGATCTAACAGAGCAAAGGCTAGATTAAAGTATTTGTTGGCTGATTGGGGAATAGAGGGTTTGAAAGAAAAGTTAGATGAAATGAGACTTTCATTAACTAATCAAAAATTTGAAATGACTGAAGATGTTCCTAGAGCATATAGTGGTCCAAATTTAAATTATAAGGTTGCACCAAAAACTACAATAGAAGATAAAGAGGCTTACGATATTTGGTATAAGACTAACGTCAAAGATCAAAAACAAGATGGCTTTAAAAGTGTTTATATCAGGTTAACTTCAGGTGATTTTTTCACTAATGAAGCAAGAGTTTTAGCAGATTTAGTTGACGATTATGCTGGTGATGACATAAGAATAGGAATTAATCAAGGGTTACAACTACGATATGTTAAAGCTGAATCCTTGGCATATATTTATTCAGTATTGAAAAGTATCAATATGGTTAAACCTGGATTTGATTCCACTATGGATGTTACTTCTTGTCCTGGGACAACGACTTGTAATTTGGGAATCTCTGACAGTACATTCGCTGCTAAAGAAATGGAAAAGTTCATGGCTATTAAACATCCTGATTTGGTATTTAACAACGAGATTAAAATTAAAATTTCTGGATGCATGAATTCCTGTGGTCAGCATTCTCTAGCTCAAATAGGATTTCATGGTTCCACTATAAGAGTAAAATCTACTAAAAAAGTAATGCCGGCGCTTCAAGTTTTACTTGGTGGAGGTGCAGTGAAAGACGGTTTAGGAAGGATTTCTGATAAGATTATAAAAATACCTTCAAAAAGAGCATTGTTTGGATTAGACATTATTCTTAAAGAATATCAAAGCAATAAAAAAGAAAACGAAAGTTTTAATGATTATTATGATAGAACGGGAAAGATTCATTTTTATGAATTATTAAAGCCTTTGGCTGATCTTTCTGAAGTTAAAAACGAAGAATTTGTTGACTGGGGGAGTTCTGATGCTTTTATCAAAGCAATTGGGACTGGAGAATGTGCAGGTGTTGTTATTGATTTGGTAGCTACTTTATTAATGGATGTCGAAGAAAAGATTATGCTTTCTAAGGAAGCACTTGATCAAGGTTTATATCCTGACTCTATACACCATAGTTATTCATCTATGGTAAATGGAGCAAAAGCGTTATTAACTGGATATGGAATAAAGAACAATCAACTAAATAAAGTAGTAACTAATTTTGATGATATAGCCGTTAATTCTGGAGATGTTAAAATTGAAGGCTCTTTTAACGATCTGGTATATCAAATTGATAAAAATATGCCAAGTAAAGAGTTTGCCGAAAAATTCTTAATAGATACAAGAGGTTTTTATGATAAACTTGTTGCCTTGAGAAAAAAACAATTGGAATCAGCTAAAGCATAAAAAAATAGGGGATATTTATTCTACCCTTTAATTTTTTAATATTGAATGATACGCTAAAACATATTGAACCAAAACTTATACTTGTTGGAGCAGGTCCAGGTGATCTTGATTTGATTACTGTAAAAGGAGTCAAAGCGATAGCTATTGCGGATGTGATTTTATATGACGCCTTGGTAGATAAGTTATTATTAGAACATGCTAAGAATTCTTCGATTAAAATTTTTGTAGGTAAAAGAGGAGGGAGAGATTATATTAAACAAAGTGAAATCAACGAGTTAATAGTCAAAAATGCTTTGCAGCACGGTTGTGTTGTAAGGTTAAAAGGTGGTGATCCATTCGTGTTTGGAAGAGGACATGAAGAAATAGAATACGCTCAAAACTTTGGATTGAAGACAGAAATCATTCCTGGGATTACTTCCGCTATTTCGGTCCCTGAGCTACAAGGGATTCCTGTTACTAGAAGAGGCGTTAGTGAGAGTTTTTGGGTAATTACGGGTTCTACAAAAGAAGGTAAATTAAGCAAGGATTTAGAGCTTGCTGCCCAAAGCACTGCAACAGTTGTTGTTTTGATGGGAATGTTAAAATTACCTCAAATAGTAGCATTGTATACAAAGTTAGGATTAGCGGAAACAGCTGTAGGAGTTATTCAAAGTGGAAGTACATTTAAAGAAAAATCTGGATTTGGAAGAATAGAAGATATTATGGACGTAGTATCAGAAAAAGGTTTGAAATCTCCGGCGATTATTATAATTGGAAGTGTTGTGGAAACTCATCCCGAAATGACTAAGTTACTAGCAGAGGTAAATTATTAAAATTAATTAAGTATCAAAAATCAAAATACACTATACCCTATTTTTCTAAAACTTGATAAGCTAGATCTACTTATAGTTGGTGGAGGTAATGTTGGATTAGAAAAGGTGAGTTTTATTCTAAAAAACTCTCCTAATGCTAGGATAACAATGGTTGCTACTTTTTTTAAGAAGGAACTTAAAGATCTTGTTAAAAACTTTAATGTTTCTTTAATTGAGAGAAGTTTTGATACTAAGGATTTAATTGGACGTGATATTGTTATCTGTGCTACAGATAGTTATGAATTGCACCAGCAAATTGTTGGACTAAACAAAAAAAGCCATACATTAACAAACGTTGCTGATACACCTGAACTTTGTGATTTCTATTTAGGATCAATTGTCTCTAAAGGTGATTTAAAAATTGCGGTTTCTACCAATGGTAAATCTCCAACTCTCGGAAAAAGAATAAGGCAATATTTGGAAGATGCTCTACCTGACAATACACAAGAAATTATTGACGGATTGAAATCATTCCGTGATACCTTAAAAGGAGACTTTGCGAGTAAAGTAAAGGCTTTAAACGAAGTGACAAACAAATTAAGTGATAGAGAAGACTAAATTCAAACCCTAACTTATTATTAGTTTAAATTAATAATAAGTTAGGATTTGAATTTATTAACTTTGTAAAATTGAAATAAACAGTTTGATTGTTTACATGAATTTAGAAGAACTAAATAAAAAATATAAAACATTGTCTCCAAAAGAGAGAATAGCTGAGTTATATAAAGATTTTGATCAGACAAAAGTTTTATATACATCATCTTTCGGAACAACTGCTGCTCTTCTATTAAAAATGGTCACTGATATAAATCCAAATCAACTTATTTATTTCCTTGATACGACTTATCACTTCGTTGAAACCCTTGAGTATAAAAAAGAATTAATATCCAAATTGGGTGTTAATGTTACAGACGTTTTTCCTGAAGACTGGAAAAATGAGTTTACAAAAAAAGATAAAACTTGGACTATTGATCAAGATTTATGTTGCTCTATAAATAAGGTTGAACCTATGGATAAATTGAAAGAAGGACAAGATGTTTGGATTTCAGGTTTATTAGGTTATCAAAATTCTCATAGAAAAAACTTAGATGTTTTTGAAGAGAAAGGCGGCCTTTTAAAATTTTACCCAATTTTGGACATGACTGAAGAAGAAGTTAATTTATTCTTTTCAGATAATGACATTCCTAAACACTCATTGGAAGCTCAAGGTTTTCATTCAATTGGATGTGCACAATGTACAGTTAAGGGAAAAGGAAGATCTGGTAGATGGAGTAATACTAGTAAGTCTGAGTGTGGTTTACACCTCTAATCTAAAAGATCAGGTCTTCGATCCCTAGTTCTTTTATAAGCTTCTTTTTCCCTCCATGCATTTATCTTTGGGAAATCCCCACTTAACAGTACTTCTGGTACTTTTTTTCCTTCAAATTCTGCAGGTCTGGTATAAACAGGTGGAGCAAGTAGATTGTCTTGAAATGAATCTGTTAAGGCAGATTCTTCATTATTAATAGCTCCTGGAATAACTCTTAAAACTGCGTCAACTAAGACTGCTGCACCTAATTCACCTCCTGATAAAACGTAATCTCCAATCGAAATTTCTCTAGTAATATATAGATCACGAATTCTTTGATCTATGCCTTTGTAATGCCCACAAAGAATTAAAATATTTTGATCAAGACTTAATTTGTTTACAATTCCTTGATTAAGTTGTTCACCATCAGGAGTCATGTAAATGATCTCATCATATTTTCTTTGGGCAGTTAGGTTTTTTATACAATCAACAATTGGTTGGCAAGTCATTACTAATCCAGCTCCTCCCCCGTATTGGTAATCGTCTACTTTTTTATGTTTATCAGTACTAAAATCTCTAGGGTTATGAATGTGAACTTCAGCTAACCCTTTTTCAATTACTCTTTTTAGAATAGAATGTGAAAATGGGCTGTCTAATAATTCAGGAACCACAGAAAGAATATCAATTCTCATAAGATTAGTTTAAAGGTGTATTATAATTTTTAAACCATTCCTGAAGTGATTCACCTTCTTTTGCTGTAAATTGAGATTCATCGTGCATTAATATATATAATGCTACTGGCATCTCTTCTTCTTGCAAAGCTTCAAAACACTCTTGCATTTTGGCGATTTTTTGCTTTGGAGTTAATAAACCCCATTTAGAGAAATTCATAAAATCTCTAGCTCCATCAATATTAGATTTTAACCACCAAGAGACAGGTGCTATATCAGCATACCAAGGAAATTTAGTTTCATCTGAATGACAATCGTAACATTGATTCTTTATTATTTTTGATATTTCCTTGGTCGGTGACTCTATTGATAAAAAATCGAGAGAACTATTTACAATTTCATTTTCTTTATCAATTTTGATAAATTGAGACAATCCAATAAATATAAGAATAGGTAGAAATATTTTTTTTAAGGTCAGAAACTTTTTCATTTTTTTTTATTGAAATGTAAAGGTAGTAAATGGAATAATAGAAATTTATACTCCTGAACCATTAAATTTGAAAGGCATTATTCTTTTAGTTTTAAAATCCGAATTCATTTTATTTCGAAGAACCTTAATTTTCATTTAAAAATTAATTGATAAAATAACAATTATTTGGTCAATCACATTATGTTAAACTTTATTATTGATTCCCCGATATTTTATCAGTAAGATTTGGATTTTCAAGTATTAACTTGTCGGAAAGCTTATTATGAAATTGTCTGCTACTAAGCTTATAACAGAATTCATCTAAGTACAGCTTAAAGCATTTTACTTTTAGCTTGTGATAAGTCCCATTAAATTAGTCTTTGCATTACTAATAGTAATGTGTTATTATTTCAAAGTTGTATCAATAGTTTCTTTTGTTGATTTTCGATCAAATGCCCTTTTACATAGTCTAAAGTATTCAAATAAGTATTGGCTTTATCTGAAAATACAACAGATTCATTTTATATGTTTTTCTATGATTACTTTATTTATTGAATCTGTTTTATTAGTAATCAAAGCTTTTATTTTGAAGTAGCTACAACTCTTACTTTTTTTTGCTGTTTGGATGTATTCTAGTGATAAATACTTTGCCATTACAGCTTTAATTTTTGTTTTTGATTTCCTTTATCTCGCTTTAATCTATTGTTCTGAACACTAGCTCTTAAACAGAAATACTTTTTTTGGTGCAAGTAATGAATAGCATCACTAGGTAACAGGTTAGAATCGTGGAGTTTAAATTTTCCATCATTGAGACACTTCTAAGTCCTGTAAGAAGCTTGCAGGATTTACACTTCTATTATAACTTCCCTTTCAGCGAATAGTATTGTTGTAACTAATTCATTTCTTGCAAAAAAAACACCTTCTTTTTCCCTTTTTAATTTGAAAACATCCTTACAGCTTGATTCTTTTTAGAGTTGTTCTGTAATTTCTTAAATTGACTTTGTTTCTTTGTGTTATTGTTTAAAAACAAAAAAAACAATCATATTCCATAATAGATTTATGATTTAGGTAAAACAACGGGAAGTCAATTTTTTATTTAACTGATGTTGATAAAACTAGATGTTCAGTTGATTTCTAAAACTTTAAATATCTTGATGTATTTTATTTACCTACTTCTCATGAAGTAAAAGAATACAATAATTGTTCTCTAAATTCTCATACCATTCCCAAACTTTATGATGTTTGGATAAGCATGCTTAAATATTTGCTTTTAGACCTCTAGTTATTAGCTCAAAAACAATAAAAAAAACTTATTTTTTTGTAACTTTTCACTTTCTAAATGGTTTTAACTTTCGATTTAACGGAATGTTGTTAAAATTCAAGACAAAAGAAAGTATTGGGAGGTCCTTTCTTAAGTTTTGAGCATGACTATTTAGTAAGTTTAAAAGTTTCTTATGAAAAGAATTAAAATGTTAGTGGTTATTGTTATTGCAATATCCTCTTTCCCCGTTTCTGGACAATTAGAGTATCAAGAATGTGTTACTGATTCTCGTAATTCTTGGGAGTGGCCAAGTAATAATCATTGGTTTGTCGCTGATAAAACAGGTTCATTGCAAAATAAAGGTCAAATCATCTCTTTTACAGGAGGTGTTTTTAGTAAAACTACTTCACCACAAAAAATTGCGGTTTACGAAGGGGTAACTGCAATAAGTGATGATAATGGAGATTTAGTTGTTTACTCTAATGGTAAATATGCATGGAATGCAGCTGGAGTTGTAACATCAACTGATATCAAAGAAGGTGATGAAATGGGGTCTTTAGATCCTACTTTACCTGGTTCAAGACAAATAGGTAGCGCTTCACAAGGGATTATAGCTGTTCGGCACCCTTTAACTCCCAACAAGTATTATATAATTACAGTAGGTGATGTTATTGGTGGCTTTTTACCTGCTATGAGTTATAATATCTTTGATGAAAATGGAGATGAAATACAAGGGAATACAAGCCTAGGTTTGAAAACTACTGAAGGAATTACTTCTACTCTTCACGAGAACGGAGTAGATATTTGGGTGATTGTCCAAAAACAAGGTTCTCCAGATTTTTACTCTTATTTATTAACTTGTGATGGTTTTAATCCTCCTATAATATCTGGTGTTGGTAGAGCGTTGAGTGGGGATCAAGCCAGAGGTGGCTTAGCAGTTTCTCATGATGGGGAAATGCTCGCTGCGGGTTTCCCTGGTTCTGGGGTTCAACAAGTTGTAACCTATAAGTTTAATAACGCAACAGGTAAATTAAGTGATCCTGATGAAATTGCTCCATTTAATAAAGTAGTTGGAGCTTATGACATTATCTTTTCGAAGGATAATTCTAAAGTAATTATCGGAGCTGCAGGGTTTGGAGTACAATCAATTGATGTAAATACCAAAGAGCATAAAACAGGTATTGCACCAGGGCCTGATGCATGGAATCATACAATTGAAATTGGAAAGGATGGAAATTATTATCTTAATGGTGGAGATGGTTTATGGCGATGGAGTGGAAGTGGTGCCGCTACTAAAGTTGATGATGCTTCTGGATGGGGATTACCAACATTATATATACCTCCTGCTGAGGAACCAGATATAGAAGAGGTTGGTCCGTTTTGTGATACAGCTCAAATTATAGATTTACATACAAACTGGGTTTGTAGTAAGTTAAGCGCAGAAGATACTCTGTATCAACGACATTTATATAAAGGTGATGGGATTGTAGATGATAAATTAGGTCATTTTAATCCGGCAGTTGCGGGTCCTGGTTTACATGAAATTGTATTTACTTACTGTAACGTAAATGACACCATTTTAATTGAAGTAAAGTTTTGTCCAAATTGTAGAGTAGAATTAGAAGAAGAACATCCTGAAATTTGTGTAGGAGAGAGTGTTCGTTTGGATACGATGATAAATATTGCAAACGGAGAACGAATTTGGAGTATAGATTCATTTCCAACAACAGCTTCTCAAAGT
>JAQXEE010000031.1 GCA_029251005.1 Flavobacteriales bacterium
CTTCATGAAATTAATAGGAAACTCTAAAGGTGTCATAACTGATTCGGGTGGAATTCAAGAAGAAACAACGTTTATGCAAGTTCCTTGTTTAACCATTCGTCCCAATACTGAAAGACCTGTTACAAACGAAATAGGATCAAATACACTTTTAGGGTTGGATAAGCCTGCAATTCTAAAGCATGTTGAAGAAATTAATTCGGGAAGTTATAAAAAAGGTGAAATCCCCGAAAAATGGGATGGAAATGCTACAGATAGAATTGTTGAGGTGATCAATGACTTTTTGGCTGTTTAATCAACAACGTTAGGATAGAATTAAAATGCTGTTTAACACGTTCGAATTTCTTATATTTTTCTTCGTCACCCTAATTACCTTCTTTTCGGTTCCTCAAAAAAGAAGGTGGTTTGTACTATTATTAGCCAGTTACTTTTTTTACGGTTACTGGAAACCCAGCTACCTGATTTTAATTGCAGGATCTACGATCGCAGATTACTTGATCTCCAATGCCATTGGTAACTCAGATAATACGCGGAAAAGAAAAATGTTACTCATCACGAGTATGACGCTTAACCTGTCACTACTATTCCTCTTTAAATATTTTGATTTCCTAGCGGGTTCATTTAATGAATTAATAGAGCATACTGGCAGTGATTACAAAGTTAAACTCCTCAACTTAGCACTTCCTGTAGGAATATCGTTTTACACCTTTCAAACCATGAGTTACACGGTTGATGTGTACAATCGAAAAATTAAACCTGAAAAACATTTCGGAATATTCTCACTATTTGTTTCATTCTTTCCGCAACTAGTTGCAGGTCCAATAGAAAGAGCTTCAAACTTATTACCACAATTTAAAAAAGATGTTTTCATCAATTATGATCGTTTTGCCTCTGGTGCTCAATTAATACTTTGGGGACTCATAAAAAAGGTTCTTGTCGCAGACAGGGTTGGTATAATTGCAAATGAAATATTCAATAATCATTCTGAATATGCAGGATTCACACTTATAGTAGGTGTAATATGCTTTGCTTTTCAAATTTATTGTGACTTTTCAGGGTATTCTGACATTGCCATTGGAACAGCAAGAGTATTCGGTTATGATTTAATGAAGAACTTCAAAAGCCCTTATTTCGCAAACTCTCTTACCGACTTTTGGAGAAGGTGGCATATTTCACTTTCCACATGGTTTAAAGACTACATTTATATTCCCATTGGAGGTAACAAAGTAGTCAAATGGCGTTGGTATTTCAACCTTTGGATTACCTTCTTCATAAGTGGCATTTGGCATGGAGCAAATTGGACATTCGTCCTTTGGGGAGCGATACATGGCTTTGGATTAGTGATAGAGAACTTGCTTTCTTACAAGCGTTCTGATAAATTTCAATTTTTTAAAAAGTTATGGATTTTTTCCTTAATCTGTTTAGCCTGGATTTTCTTTCGAGCAAATACAATCACCGATGCATTTAATATTGTCGCAAACATTTTAACGTTCAGTGAATATCATATCTCACAACTAAGTATATATGTTGTCCCTGTTACTAGAGGCACTGTATTTTCAGCAGACTTCCTTCTTACTTATGCTTCTATTATTGGGTTATTGGTTGTTGAACACCAGTTTATAATAAAAAACAGATGGAATCTCTTCAACCACCAATTTAAGTTAGCATTATGTGCTTTTGCAACGGTTTTAATATTTCTTTTTGGAGTTTTTGACATAAATGAATTCATATACTTTCAGTTTTAATGAATAAACGAACATTCATAAAAAGAAGTCTAATATTCCTAATCCTCACATTTGGAGCACTCTTTAGTGTCCAAAGCTTTATCGACTACAAAATGCGTCAGATTAAATCGGGGAATGTTGGGAAAATAAATAAAGTATTACAAAATAAAGTAAATGAAGAAATCACCATATGGGGTGCCTCTACAGCTGAAGGAAACTTTGTTCCAAAAATCATAAGTGAGGCAACAGGTTTAACCTGTTTTAACATGGGACTAGACGGGACTAACATTCATCAATATGGTGGACTATTAGAAAATTATTTAAATAAGGTATCTAATAAAAAAGTGATTATTACTTTCGATATTCACGGAGGGTTAATGCGACGAAAATCAGCCTATAAAATCTACAATTGGCTGCATGCTTTTAATAATCAGCAAGTTTCAGCATCCTACTCTGAAATAAATAACGCACAATATCTAAAAATAAAATATATTCCATTCTATAAATTACTTTTGTATGGGAAACATAATATTAAATACTTTAAGGAAAACATAGATTCGTTCTCTTTTAAAAATGACGGTTTCATCCCAAGAAGTGGAGTCCTTATCCTTGGTAAAAAAGAAAATAAAATTACATTCTCAAATGACTCGAGTGTCGTTAATCAAATAAAACGTATTTGTAAGCTTGCAAGTGCAAACAACAACCAAATCTACCTAATTTTAACGCCATGCTTTCACATGGGACTAAAAGGAGGAACTAATACTGATTTGGTACTTAATAATTTTAAAAGTTTACAAAATAAGAACGTTCACTTTTTAAACTTCTCAAATCACCCTATGAATTTGGAGAAAAAGTATTTCAAAGATAATACGCATCTCAATAAAAATGGCGCTAAATTTTTCTCAAAAGTTTTTAGTCAGTTATTTCGAGATAAATTAGTATTTAACAATTAAGAACAAGTGAAAATTACTACTTATGAAAATCATTCATGTAATTCCAAACCTTAAAAGAGGAGGTGCAGAAAGGATATGTATTGATATTTGTAATGAGCTTCAAAATCAAGGACATGCTGTTTTACTTATTCTGTTTTCTAAAGAAAATGAATATAATGAATTAACAAACCAACTTAACATTAGGGTTATTCCTTCTTCTTTTACGCCTTCTATTTTAAGAAGTAACACTGTAGAAATAGAAGAATTAGAAAAGGCGGTTGCTGATTTCAAACCAGATATCATTCATAGCCATCTATATGAAGCTGATCTTGTTGCCTACCAGTTAATAGTAAAATACGCGAAGTTCTTTTCACATATTCATACATATC
>JAQXEE010000077.1 GCA_029251005.1 Flavobacteriales bacterium
TATCGGGGTAAAATAACAACTCACTTAGAAACAGAAAAGGGAATTTTAGGATTTCCTTTCTGTTTTGAATCTTATTCTCCCAATAAATCTAAAAGTTGCATTTGTTACTTGAATTCAAGCTTCAATTTTAAGTTTTTTCCATCCATCATGTTCTTCTTCCGTTACTGCAGAAGATCTAAAGGCTCCCTTACCTGTACTAACAAGGTTAATGTCGCCAGTATTTCCTTTAAACCAAACACTGGCAATAAATAGATCACCCAATCTTATAGAAAAATATTTATTCCAAAGCCGTATTGGTTCTTTTTGTGAAAGACGGCGCTGAATTTCCCTGATCTAGCTACAGTATCAGTTCTTTGGTCAGTTCCTTTTATCTTTGTTAAACCATCTGTATAGTAGGTCTTGTTGTCAATTTCCCCAATTGATTCAACACTGGTTTTCCAACTACGTAGAGGCTCTTGGGCAGAACAATTTACAAATAATAGTGATGCGTAGCTAAGTAACAAAAAATATAAAAAGTTTTTTATTTGATTGAAGAAGACCATAATTATAAAGTTAGTAATTCAAATTAGATTCTATTCTTTTTTTGTTTAAATTCCCAGGTCTCATTGAGAATAATAGTGTTAAGTGAATAATAAAACGGTTATTTTTTGACTAAAAAATAGTAGCTGATTAAACCTTGAGATATTTTTACTGTCATATATTAAACTAAAATTAAAAAAATGAGAAATTTAAAATTAGCGTCGGTAATTATTTTTACGTTTTGCAGTACAGTTGTATTCGCAGGAAGGGACTATAAGGATAAAATTAAAAATTCAGATGTTTTAACAAAAGAGCAGATAGCTTTAAGAATAAGACAATGCGAAGATTTACAGCCTAAACAAGATGCATTTAAATCAACGTTTACAACAGAACAAAAAGCAATAAGAAAAGATAAGAGTTTATCGAAGAAAGATAAGAAGGAAAAACTTCAATCAACTTTCAGTCCAGAGCAAAATGCAATGAAAGAAGAAATTAAAGCAATTAAAAAGGATAACAGAAAAGCTTTTAAAATTACGTTGACCAAAGAACAAAAAGCAACATTGAAAGCTCGAAGGCAAGAGAAATAATTAATTAAAAGCGACTAAATTTAGTCGCTTTTTTTATGCCTAATAAATTGCTTAAAAAGAATGTCATTCAAAATGGAATAAATAACTTTATACTTGTTAAAGCTATTAAAGATGCAATTAGATTTTATCGATAATTTAAATGAGCATGGTGAAAATTTAGTAAGACTATATGACTTCGGTATGGTAGAGTCTATAAAGTTTCAAAATGCGCTTAAAGAGTTTGTAGCTGGAGATGAGGAGACTTTTGATATAAGTACATTAGATTTTATTGAAGAGCGTAATTGCAAACTAATAATGGCAATTTCGGATACCGACCTTGGTATTGTAACTCGTGATAAAGAGCTGTTTTATTGTGCTTTAACCTTCAAAGGCTTCAAGGAGCTTATTGAGGCAATCGAACCGTATACTAAAAGAGAGGTTAGTGGGTATAAAATGTTATACGATATCGATTCTTTAACTGACTTTTTATTTTCTCCAAGAGGAAGTTGGTAATTATTTAGGTTTTGCTTACTCACTTTCAATTCCGAAATCCGATGTCAATTTAAGAACTCTGTCAGAAGTTTGAATTTGTTTTTCGACTAAGAATTTCTCTACTGATTTATTAGGTGTTTCAGCAGGGAGTAGTGCGAAGGGGATTAGGAAATCGCACGTCTTTTTAAACTCTGAACATCCGAAAGCAGACTTCCCTTTTTTCATTTGTCCTTTTCCACATTTTGGACAAATAGCATTAAAAGCTTTTTCCACTCTTACTTCAGTGCTGTAATCCTCTTTTAGTAAAGCGATTGTTTGTCCACCTTTTGCGTCTTTTGCTAATATCACTTTTCGAGAATGGATTAATAAACTAGCTAAATTTCCATCAATTTTATATTTATTAACCTCAAAAGGTATTTTAAAAGAACATCCATTTAACCATTCAGTACAGCCAAAAGCCGTTTTTCCTTTTACAATTTTTCCCGTTTCACATTGTGGACATTTAAGTACAGTTGCATGCGGATTTAGAGCCCTAACTTCATCAACTAAGTCGTTTACTAATTTTCTCATTCCACCAATAAACTCACTAGAGGTATAAGTTCCACTTTCAATATCCTTAATCTTTTTTTCCCACTGCCCAGTTAGTCTGGGAGATTTTAGGGTAGGGTTATCAATGAGTTGTATTAATTTTATTCCTGTTTCTGTAGGAAGGATATTCCTTTTTTTCTTTTCAATATACTTTCTTCTGTATAGCGTTTCAATGATATTTGCTCGAGTAGATGGTCTACCAATACCATTCTCCTTCATTATTTGTTTTAGTTCCTCATCACCAACTTCTTTTCCTGCAGTTTCCATTCCTCGCAATAATGTGGCTTCAGTATAAGGTTTAGCAGCAGACGTTTTTTTATTAGCCAATTGAGGCTTATGTTTACCCGATTCACCTTTTTCAAAGTAGGGCAATATATTATCTTCTTTAGCAGGTTGCTTGTCCGATTGATAAACAACTCGCCAACCTGGATCAAGAATTTGTTTACCAGTAGCTTTAAACTTGAATTTATCAACCTTGGCGCTAACAGTTGTATTCGAAACTTTACACTCAGGATAGAAAGCCGAAATAAATCGCCTTGTAATCATATCGTAAACGGCAGCCTCAGTGCCCGCAATGTTATTCGCCTTAATTCCTGTTGGAATGATAGCGTGGTGATCGGTAACTTTATTATCATTAAAAACTTTACTGCTTTTCTTAATTGGTTTTTTCAATAAAGGAGCAACTAAGTCTTGATACATGAACAAGCCTTGCATTATTCCCTTAATCTTAGGATATTGATCTCTGGGTAAGTATGCAGTGTCAACTCTTGGGTAGGTAACCAACTTCTTTTCGTATAATGACTGAACAGTATTTAAAGTTTGTTCAGCACTCAAGCCAAGCTTTTTATTCGCTTCAATTTGTATAGAAGTAAGGTCGAATAAATTGGGAGGGTGTTCCTTTCCTTCTTTAATTTTTATATCTAGAATGGTTAGAGGATGTTCTTTTATTTGAGATAGTAAGGCATCAGCTTTAGCTTTTTCTTCAATTTTACCTTTATCAAATGTAAATATTGTTGATTTGTATTCTGTTTTGATCTCAAAATAAATACTAGGAACGAAGTTCTTAATATCAAAATGACGTTTAACAATCATGGCTAGAGTAGGAGTTTGAACCCTTCCAACGCTTAATACTTGTTTGTTTTTTCCGAATTTTAAAGTGAATAATCTAGTTGCGTTAATTCCGTATATCCAATCAGAAATAGCTCTACTTTTTCCGGCTTCAAAAAGCGGGTCAAAATCAGAGCCTTCCATTAAGTTTTTAAACCCAAATTTAATTGCTTCTTCAGTCAGTGAGGAAATCCACAACCTTTTAATTGGAGCAGTGCATCCAGCATGTTGTAAAACCCAGCGTTGGATTAGTTCTCCCTCTTGCCCTGCATCCCCGCAATTAATTATTTGAGTTGCATTTTGAACAAGTCTTTTGATTCTATTAAATTGCGCCTCAACTCCACCGTCTTTTATAACCTTAATTTGAAATTCTTCTGGAAGAATAGGGAGTGCGTATAAATTCCACTTTTTGTATTGCTCATCGTAGTCTCCGGGTTCATTTAAAGTGCATAAGTGTCCAAAAGTCCAAGTGACCTGAAATCCATTTCCTTCATAGTATCCATCTCTTCTAGAACTAGCTCCTAAAATTTTTGCAATTTCACCTGCAACACTTGGTTTCTCAGCAATACAAACCCTCATTATAACCAAAATAATAATCCCGATTGAGATATCTATTATAGTGTTAGTAAATAGGCTGTAAAGTGGATAAATTATTTAGTAATCCAATAAAATCCAGCTCGAAGGAGGTTTAATTTTTTACCCATATCGCAAATTAGAGCTTCTCTAGGGTATTTTTGAGGTGTAAAATTTTTTCCGTTGTTGTTTTGAGTAGTCTGATAAAAATTTAAAGCAACTAAACTTTGAGAAACAATAAACTTGATTTGCTCTAGTAAAACATCCATGTTTTTACCAGGGAATTTTGATTTACAAAATCCGAAGGTGTCTTTTTGTAATTGGTCTATTTTACTATGCACAATTTGAATATCATGAGCCTCTGTAAGTATTGTTCTAACACCTTCTTTAAGATCTTTACTTACATCAAATACATCATTGCAAATTTGTACTAACCCACCAATTTTAAACAAACATTTTTCTTCTTCCGGAGATATTTCGTCATCAAAAGAACAACGGTAAAAAAGTAGTGATTCACCACCTTTTTGGTAGGTAATGTAAAAAAGTTCATCCCAAGAAAGTGATTTTTCTTTTTGTTTGAGACTTTCAACTTGCGCTAAAAATACTTTCTCTGCATATTCTTGAACACGTTTTTTATCCTTAACAGTTTGTAAAATGCTTTTAACGAGATCTTGGAAAAGTTTTTCATGAGAATTAGAAGCAATGATGTCTTCATTTAAAGTCATCAATCCTTTAATGCGCTCTAGAGACTGATTTGACCGGTCAAAAAAATCATCAAATAACCCAGTGATTGCGGCCATAAAAGTCAGCGACTTTCGTTCTGAATCAGATATCGTTTTATTTAAAAAACCTGAAATTCCTTCTCCGGCTAAAACAGGTGAACCTATTCCGTAATAATTTGTGATTTTATCAAAATCAAATGCTGAGAGTGAACCATCATTTTGATGATGGTATTTACTCAAAATAGGGTGGAGGTTTTTGTGAATAAAATCCCGTTGAACTTTCACCTGCTTTTTGACTTCCTTTAGTTTACTGGGGAATACAAGAACGTTACGCAGGATGCCCATGCTGTCTTGTTAGTTAAGCTTAATTTGATTATTATTGATAATACCTACCACATTTCCTTTTAATGTTTCACCAATAAATGGGGAGTTTTTGGAAATACAGTTAATGTTTTCTTTTGAGAATTCAACTGACTCCGTGTTAAAAAGTGTTAGGTTGGCATGTTTCCCTTCCGCGATAGATGATTTTAGACCCATAACACTTGAAGGTTTACTAGAGATAAGTTGAATTATTTCTTCAACAGTAAATCGACTTTCAAGTATTTTGTTTAGTGCTCCAAACATAGCTTCTAAACTAATTGCTCCAAAATCAGCATTGTCGAATTCACAAAACTTTGTTTCGATATCTTTTGGAGTATGTCCACTCGAAACAGCGTCAATCGTACCTTCTTTAAGTCCTTGAATTAAAGCATCTTGATCTCTTTTTGTTCTTAAAGGTGGAAGCACTTTAAAATTGGTGTCAAAACTGGTTGTAGCTTCATCCGAAAAATAAATATTCAAAATATTTGTGTCACAAGTAACTTCAATACCTTTGAGTTTAGCTTCTTTAATTATTTCGACACTTTTTTCACTAGAAATACCTGTTATGTGAATGGGGGAGTTTGTATATTCTGCAATATACAAATCGCGAGTAATAGCCAGCTCTTCAGCTAAAGCGGGTCTAACCTTCATTCCTAAAGTTGCAGCAACTCCACCTTCGTTTATCATTCCGCCGTTGGCAACGGTAGTGTCTTCGCAATAACAAATGATTTTACCTCTAAATGGTTTCGTGTAGAGTAGTGCTCTTTTTAAAAGCTCCGGATTTTTCAAATGGTTTTTCCCATCCGAAAAAGCTACAGCTCCAGAAAGATGCATGTCGTACATTTCTGTAATCTCTTTGCCACTCTGTTTTTCTGTAATTGTTCCTACTGGTAGTAAATTGACAATGTTATTTAAACTCATATTTTTCACAAACTGAATTTGAGCCTTATTGTCCAGTGGAGGATTAGTGCCGGATATTCCTAAAATATTTGTGAACCCTCCTTTCGCAGCACTTGCTAAAAGGTTTTCAATCGAATCCTGGTGTTCGTTTCCAGGCTCTCTTAAAACACTAAATAAATCTACCCATCCATCCGAAACAAATAATTCTTTTTCTTCAATAATATTATTCGTTCCAGTAAGGTTGTCGCCAATTTTAACAATAATTCCATTCTGAATTAAAATATCTTTTTCTTGAAGGTGAAAAGGTGAGTTTGGACTAATGATTTTCGCTGATTTTATCAGTGCATCCATAGGTGGTAGATTTGAACAAAAATAACCAAAATTGAGTTGGTTTTACAATAAGAATTGAAATTATTTTTTAATTCTTATTGCGATCATTTCTAAACATAAAAATAGAAATGAAATAATTAAACAAATATGCCAATAAGATGTTTCCTTAAACGAGTTGTGAATCAGCGGATTTGAGGGACGGTTTAATGCTTTTGTTTGGCTGTAAAACGGCTGTTTAGTTAAAGTGTTTAAATGTTCAAGTTGCGTTTTTATCTTTACGCTCTCTTTTCGGTTGTAATTAAGGGCAAACGACTCAATTAGTTTGTTGTCTATATAGACCTTGAAAAAACCTTCAGATAAAAAGTTGTCTGGAAGTGAATATAAATTGGTATTTGATCGACTAATGGCTTCTTGGTTGTTTTGATTTTTGAGAATAATTTTATCGATTTTTCCTGATTTAGAAAGTCGTGTTAAATTAGGTTGAATAAAATGGTAACTCGCGTTTGTTTGGACAGCGTTAAAAAGCATTTGATAAAATAGAGGAATAGCTAAAGCTCTTTGAGATATATTGGAATTTGATTTTGTAATTCCAGCAGCAAAATAGAATTGATTTCCTGATTTGATTAAAAAAGGCGACCCGTCTTCTTTAGAGATTATAACTTCTGGTGGTTGATTTGTTTTTGAGGTTAGGCTATAATGTTTGAATAATGTTGGGTAATCCTCCTTGTTGTTCTTTTTTAAATTTTTTTCAATAAAAACTCCTGAAAAGAAGGAGTGAGCTTTGTGTAAACTTCCAATTAAAAGAGGATTAGAGTCTAATTTATTATACTCAACATCAAAAAGGTTATATTTTAAACTATTTCCGCTAGGGAAATAGGCAATTGATTTTCCTTTTTTGGATAACTTGTTAAGTTCTTTTGCCAATCCATAATTAATCTCATTTAGTTCCCCAAGAATAATTAGGTCTTGATTTTTAAGTTCTCCAAAATTAATGTTATTGGGAGTAGTGGAAGTTAGTGTAATCGAGGAGTCGTTTTTGACAATTTTTTCAATCACTTTTTTAAAGTTTGCTGCCGGAGAGATTAAGTAGACAAACTGTTCTTTTGGTAAAGTGTACGAAAATAGGAATCGATTGTCATAATTAATTGTTTGATCTTGAATAAATACTTCACCTTTAATTATTGAATCATTTGGAATATTGTATTTAAATATTAAGTCGCTGAAGTTATTTTTTTTAATTGAAACAACTTGCTTATTCGTCCTGCTGTTTATGTTGAGCATAACTTCAAAATCCTTAACCGCTTCATTTCCATGGTTTGTTATTCTCACATTAAATTCTTCAGTACCACTTAATCGTTTGATTGGAGAGTTAAACCAAATCGAATCAATCGATATATTATTTTCAGACTGACTTTCGGTAATGCAAAAGTTTATATTTAAACTGTCTTGGTTAATAAGGACATTAGAGTTTAGTTGTTGAAAATCACTTATCCAAAAAAGTTCTTTTGTTGCGTCTTTGAATTTTCTAATAAAGTTTGCTTGACGGTTTAAAATAAGTTGAGGGTTTTTACTGAGTTGACTTGGATTAATACCACTTACTATATCGAGTGCATTTTTTTTATTGTAGAGAATTTGATTTTTACTTAAAAAATCGTTGGTTGTAATGTGTATTTTTGCGTTAGCAGGTAAGTTTTGAATAAGTTGGTCGGCAAATGATTTTGCTGTATTTAATTTATTCCCTTCCAAACCTTGTGCGTCCATACTAAAGGAATTATCAATGTAAATACTTGTAATTAGGTGACTTGTTTTTTTTGTTTTGGAGTCAATGGGAAATGCAAATGCTAAAACAAGGAAAGTGATAAATAATACTCTAAAAAGCAGAATCAACAAATTTTTTAGGGTTCTGGATTTTTTTGAATCTTCCTTAATCTCTTTTAGAAGGTCAATATTTGGGAACTCAACGATTTTAAATTTTCGAAAGTTAAAAAGATGAATAATTATTGGTACACTAAGGAGTAATAGTGCCCAAAGAAAAGTTGGATATAAAAAAGTAATTTCCACGAATCAAATATAATAAAACAAGTTACCTTATACTTGTATTAGAAGAGGAATGATAGAAGACGGTGGATTTATTTTAAAAATGCATTGTTTCTTCAAAAAGAATCAGTATCTTTGCCCTCCATTTTTTAGAAAAAATTATTAGATATGTCGTTATCTGTTACAGCTGAGAAGAAAAAAGAAATTTTTGCCAAGTATGGTAAAAGTGAAAGTGATACAGGGTCAACTGAAGGACAAGTTGCATTATTTACTGCAAGAATTCTTCATTTAACTGACCATTTGAAGTCAAACAAAAAAGATTTTGTAACAAAAAGGTCTTTAATCAAAGCCGTTGGTCAAAGACGGTCTTTATTAGACTACTTGAAAGCAAAAGATATTGAGAAATATAGAGCATTAATTGCTGGTTTAGGCTTAAGAAAATAATCCTAAACTTTTCACAAAAGATGTAGGCTGCCCATTTTGGGTGGCCTTTTTTGTTTGTGTAAATTAAGAATTGAAATTTCTTTAACTTATCTTTGTCCCAAATTAATAGATTAGAATATGAGTATTCAAGCAAAAAGCCAAACGATTCAGTTGGCAGATGGTAAAACGATTACCATCGAAACAGGAAAATTAGCAAAACAAGCTGATGGGTCTGTTGTAGTAAAACAAGGAGGAACTATGCTTTTAGCAACTGTTGTCTCATCAACAGAGTTAAGAGATGGAATAGACTTCTTTCCATTATCAGTAGATTATAAAGAAAAATATACTGCTGCAGGGAAATTCCCTGGAGGGTATTTAAAAAGAGAGGCGCGTCCTTCTGAGACTGAGATCTTGATTTGTAGACTAGTAGATAGAGCATTACGTCCTTTATTCCCTAGTGATTACAGGTTAGACACTCAAGTAATGATTCAATTAATTTCTTATGATGAGAATGCAAGTGCTCCTGAAGGATTAGCTGGATTAGCGGCATCAGCTGCTCTTGCTGTTTCTGACATTCCTTTTATGGGACCTGTTTCAGAAGTCCAAGTTGCTAGAGTGGACGGTGAATTCATAGTTAATCCTAATAAAGCTGAAGTTGAAGCTGCTGATATCGATATGGTAATCGCTGCGTCAATGGAAAACATTATGATGGTTGAGGGTGAAATGAGTGAAGTCTCTGAAGAGGAAATGATAGAGGCAATTAAGGTTGCGCATGAAGCGATCAAGTTACATTGCCAAGCTCAAATTGATTTAGCTGCTCAGGTTGAGTCGTCAAAAACCAAAAGATCTTACGTTGCCCCCGCTTCTAACGAAGAAGTTTATGCTGAAGTAAAAGAAAAGACTTATCAGAAATTATATGATGTGGCAATTAAAGGTTCTTCTAAACAAGAAAGAACTGCTTCGTTTAACGCGATCTATGATGAATTAAAATCAACTTATTCTGCTGAGCAATTAGAAGAACTAGGAGCATTTATTTCAACAGGATTTAAAAAATCTCAAAAAGAAGCTGTTAGAGATTGTGTTTTAAACGAAGGTGTTCGTTTAGATGGTAGAGCGACTAACAAAATTCGTCCGATTTGGTGTGAGGTTGATTATTTACCAAGTGCTCATGGTTCTGCCGTGTTTACAAGAGGTGAAACTCAAGCTCTGACTTCATTGGCTTTAGGTACCAAATTAGATGCCCAAAAGTCCGATGGTGTATCTATGCAAAGAGAAGATAAGTTTTACTTACATTATAACTTTCCTCCATTCTCAACTGGAGAGGCTCGTCCTGTGAGGGGAGTGTCAAGAAGAGAGATTGGGCACGGAAACTTAGCATGGAGAGGTTTAAAGCCTGTTGTCCCTACTGGAGATGATTTTCCTTACACAATTCGTATTGTTTCTGATATATTAGAATCAAATGGTTCTTCGTCAATGGCTTCGGTTTGTGCTGGTACTTTAGCATTAATGGATGCAGGTATCCAAATTTCAAAACCAGTTTCTGGTATTGCAATGGGATTAATCTACGATCAAGAGACTGGCAAATATGCTGTTCTTTCTGATATCTTAGGTGATGAAGATCATTTAGGTGATATGGATTTTAAAGTTACAGGTACAGAAGACGGTATTACGGCTACTCAAATGGACATCAAAATAGATGGATTATCATACGAAGTATTAGTTGCAGCATTATTCCAAGCAAAAGAAGGAAGACTTCATATTTTAGGAGAAATGGCTAAAACTATTTCTAAGCCAAACGAAGAGTTTAAACCACATTCTCCAAGAATTATTGGGTTTACTATCTCAACGGAATTCATGGGTGCTATTATCGGGCCTGGAGGAAAAGTAATTCAAGAACTTCAAAAAGAAACTGATACTGTTATTGTATTAGAAGAAAAAGATTCTAAAATTGCTTCTGTATCCATTGCAGGTAATAATAAAGAAGGTATCGATAAAGCAGTTGCAACAATTAAAGGTATAACTACAGTTCCTGAAGCTGGATCAGTTTATAAAGGAAAAGTTAAAGTAATCTTAGATTTTGGTGCAATCATCGAATTTTTACCAGGTAAAGAAGGTTTATTGCATATCTCAGAAATTGATCACAAACGTATCAAAGACGTAAAGGATGAATTAACTGAAGGTCAGGAAGTAGAAATTAAGATTCTTGAAATTGATAAGCGTTCAGGTAAATTCAAGCTTTCTAGAAAAGCGTTATTACCAAAACCAGAAAGAACTGAAGCTCCAAAAGCTTAATTCTAAATAAATTCAAATTAAAGCCATTCATGAAAATGAATGGCTTTTTTTGTGCAATTTTTCTTTTTTAATAAAATGGTGAAAAGAAGATTAAAGGTATAATAGTCGTTTCAACTATTCAATTTACTGTTATTGGAATTAGTAGCTTTATTCAAACATAAAATCTAAGGTCTATTCTAAAATAAATAAAATAGCCTTTGCTGCTGCTTCGGCAATAGACATTTCTATAATAGAAAAAGACTTTGCTAATTTAATAGCATAGCTGAAGATTCATCAAAAATTTCAGAATTGGATTCATAAATGGATAAACTTTTTTAGTAAGTATCAACGATATTATTCCACAGGCCGATTAAACAAATATATAGGTACAAATTGAAATTATTCCTAAAACTAAAATTGCAACTTGATTCGGTAGTTATTTCTTTATGATCAAATAATTTTGGAGATGAAATTTACAACTGTAAATAAAGTGGTGCAAATAAATAATGCTAAAATAATCTTCGCACCATTCTTAAACATAAATTTAAGGTGGATAAGGGTAAATAAACATAAAGAAATAAAAGGAATTAAGCTTGGGTATAGAGTTAAGCTTTCGTAGAAATCACCATTAATCAATTTTAAAAAAGACCGCTGAAAACCACACCCAGGACATTCATATCCAGTAGTTTTTTTTATGTAACAAGTAAGCATTAAAACGCCAAATTATTGAGGGGAGTAATCGCTACTCCCAGAATTATTATGAAATACAAAAACCATAAAGCGGATAAACACACTCCGATAATTGCACACGTTTTACCCGCAGAAAGATTTTTATATGACGCTTGAGTATACTTATCAGGGTGTTGATTATAAAGTTTTTTCCCTTTAGTGGCAAGAGCTAAGGCTGTAATGCCTATGGCTAATCCAACAACTCCGTAGCAAATACAAGTTGGTATAGATAATATACCCAATACTAAAACTGCTGTTGAAAAAGGAGTCACCTCTGTCCCGTGTATTCGATCAATTGTTTCCTCAGACATTTTCATCTGTTTATTATAAATGGTTAATTTACTAAAAAGGAAATTTCAATTGTTCAAATTCATTTTTTTCTTTAGATTCAAAATTAGAAATAGAAATACCAAGTAGCCGAATTCCCCTATTAATATCTGGTGTTTTGGCTAATAATTTGTAAGATTGCTTAAAAATAAGCTCTTTATCACATTTGAAGTCATCGTCAGTAATACTTCTTGTTATTTGAGAAAAATCACCATATTTTATTTTTAAAGTAATGGTTCTTCCTTTTTTATTGGCCTTGATACATCTGCGTTCAATATTTTCTGCAATGAGTTTTAACGACTCTGATAAGTCTTCAAAATTATCAAGATCATTTAAAAATGTTCGCTCACTACCAATTGATTTTCGTTCTTTACTTGTTTTAATTGTCCGGAGATCAATTCCCCTAACCAAATTGTAATATCCTTTTGCCGATTTTCCAAAATGTTGTTTTAGTGTAATTAATGGGATTTTAAGTAAGTCACTTCCGTATAAAATTCCCATTTTTTGAAACTTAGCAGCGGTGACTTTTCCGATTCCAAAAAATTCTTTGATTTTTAACTGACTTAAAAATTCTTTGGATCGAGCGGGAGTAATAATGAAAATGCCATCAGGTTTATTTTGGTCTGATGCCATTTTAGCAAGGAATTTATTGTATGAAACCCCAGCCGAAGCCGTAAGGTTTAGCTCTGCTTTAATCTCTTGTCTAATTTGTTCCGCAACAGCAGTGGCGGACTCAAAACCTTTAGGAAGTTCGCTGACATCTAAAAAAGCTTCATCCAATGAGAGAGGTTCTATTAAGCTAGTATAGCGCTTGAAAATAGAACGGATTTCGTTGGAAACAGTTTTGTAATCTTCAAAATTCGGCTTTACGAATATTAATCCTGGACAAAGCTTTGCTGCTGTTTGAGATGGCATAGCTGACTTTACTCCAAATTTTCTTGCTTCATAACTTGCAGCTGCAACAACACCTCTTTGTTTGCTACCACCTACAGCTATTGGTTTACCTCTCAATTCAGGATTGTTTCTTTGTTCAACTGAACAAAAGAAAGCGTCCATATCTACGTGTATAATTTTATTAAGGCCCAAGCTACAACAAAGATGGGAATTAATAATTTATGTATTTCAAAGATGTTGAAGCTTGTAATAGTTTTCGATTATAGGATCAGGTGGAAAAACAATAAAATTATTACTGTAAATAAAAAGGCACTTGCATTATGATTAGAATTTACAGAAAACCTTTTACGAACCATATTTTACCTTTGGACTGGGTAGATAATATTAATATTTGTTTCGGGGGGAATCCAATACCAATTGGGTAGGCTAAGGGGTTAGGGTTTAAAATCAAGAGGTTAAAAGGTAATTAAAGAATTATCTCAACAAGAGATTTCTACATAAAAAGGTATGTTAAGAGATACTTTTTCTCATTTGAAGGAACATCAAGAATAGGCGAAAGATGCTTGCTTAATTTTTGCCAATGAAGCGAACGATTTACAACATAATTTTTAAGTTAGAGAAAAAAAGATTGTGGAGCCGAAAATATTCAATGAAAAATTTTCTTTTTGAGAAATAAATAACTACTTTTGCACTCTATTATATTACTAAAAAAATTAGCCATGTCTAAGGTTTGTCAAATTACTGGAAAAAAAGTTATCACTGGGAACAATGTCTCTCATGCTTTAAATAGAACTAAAAGAACATTTTCTCCGAATTTATTCGATAAGAGATTTTTTGTGACGACGACTAACGAGTGGGTTAAGTTGAGAGTTTCAAAAGCAGGTCTAAGAGAAATAGATAAAAAAGGAATCGAAATTGCAATGAAAGATGCAAAAAAGAGTGGTTTTTTAAAATAAAAGAAATTATAAAATAATTTTAAAAACGTTGTCAATTTTGGCAACGTTTTTTTTTGTCAAAAATTTAGCTTTATTTTTAAAATATGAAGTTGTTTTTATCCACTATTTTATTAATTGTATTTAAGTTTTCATTTGCATATTTATCAACTAATCCTGATTCCATTAGAGGAGCTTTAAGACTAGAAAGAACTTGTTATGACGTAACATTCTATGACTTAAAGGTGGATATTGATCCTGATCGAAAAAGAATTGAAGGAAGTAATGATATATACTTCACTGCAAAGGAAAAAAGTAATATTATCCAAGTGGACCTGTTTAGGCAGTATAAAATTGAAGATATTCAACTTTTTGTATTTTCGGATTCTGGAACTATTTTTAAAAGTGTAAAACCAAACTTAGAAAGGATTGAAGATGCTATGTTTCTCTCTTTTTCTGATTCTTTAATTATTGGAGCTGAATATAAATTACGAATTCAATACTATGGATTACCCAACGTTGCTAAAAAGGCTCCATGGGATGGAGGGTTTGTTTGGTCTAAAGATTCTATTGGTAGACATTTTTGTGGCGTAGCTTGTGAGGGATGGGGGGCAAGTAGTTGGTGGCCCTGCAAGGATCATTTAGCTGATGAGCCAGATTCGATGCAAATGACTTTTACTGTGCCTTTAGGGTACGATTGTATATCGAATGGGAATTTAATTAAAACAGATGTTATTACTGAGCCTGGAGAAATAGGGTTGTTTTTATTTAATAGCTATACTTGGAAGGTTAGTTATCCTATTAATACATACAATGTTAGCTTTTACCTAGGGAACTTCGATGTTGTAAAAGACGATTACATCTCAGGATCCGATACCCTTAAGACTTCTTTTTATGCATTAGATTATAATATTAAAAAAGCCAAGGTTCAGTTTGAGCAAGTTGGACCAATGTTAAAAATATATGAAGACCTTTTTGGTAAATACCCTTTTTGGAATGACGGCTATAAATTGGTTGAAGCACCTTATTTGGGAATGGAGCATCAGTCTGGAATAGCTTATGGAAATAAATATAAGAATGGTTATTTAGGACATCAGCCTAAAGGAGTTGATTTTGATTACATCATTATACACGAGTCGGGGCATGAATACTGGGGAAATAGTGTAAGTATGCAAGATCTTGCTGATATGTGGATTCATGAAAGTTTTTGTACTTATACGGAGACTTTATATGCAGAAAGAATGTACGGGAAAGAAGTTGCTATTAATTATTTGAAGGCACAACGCATAAGAATGTCTCACGATGAACCGATTGTAGGTGAATTTGGAATTAATCAGGAGGGAAGCGGGGATATGTATAATAAAGGTGCTTGGATGTTACATACGATTAGAAATGTTGTTGCTAATGATTCACTTTGGTTTAAAGCCCTAAAGGAGTTTGCATTAGATTTTAAATTAAGTTCAACCAATTCTAAAGAGGTTTTAGCTTGGTTTGAAAGCAAGTTAGGGGAGAATGTTAAATTAATTATGGAGCGCTATTTATTTAGTGCATCTATTCCTGTTTTAGAATATAAAGAAAAGAAGATGCTTTGGAATAAATCAATCGAATATAGATGGAAGAATGAGACTGAGGGGTTTAAACTGCCAATTCATTTTATTGATAAGAGAGGAGATAAGAGATTAGTGCCAACTAGTGAATGGCAAGGTGTAAAGGTTTCTAGCTTTGAAAAAGTGAGATCCATATTTTCATGGAAGTATGAGCTGTTTGATATTGAAAAAGTAGAGAAGAGATAGTTCCTTTAACTTATCTTTATTCCAAATTAACACAAATTCAATTTTAAAAATAAATACTAATGAAACGAATTTTAGCTCTCTTATTAACGTTCTCAACTATTTCTGGTTTTTCACAAGAAATTAAAAAAGACCCATTAATTGTAAATGTTGAAGGTGTTTATGGAATGGGAGGGAT
>JAQXEE010000083.1 GCA_029251005.1 Flavobacteriales bacterium
ACAGAAATTTCCAGTTTGTTGTAAGCCTCATTCACACTTACAGCAACCACTTTAAACTTTTCGCTATTCCCATCAAAATCAACCTGCGTTAATCGGTAGTAGCAAGTTCCATTACACCCGTCAATATCTATTTGTGAGTAGTAGGTTTGCTCGGAAGTATTTCCTTGCCCGTCAACGGTTTGTATTTCCTCCCAGTTTTCACCATCTGTGGATTTTTCTACAATAAAGTAATCGTTGTTAATTTCTGCCATCGTTTCCCATTCCAATAACACATTACTTCCAATACGTTTTCCTTCGAAGTAAATTAAATCAACGGGTAAAGCAGTTACTGCGTTCATTATCGCAACATATTTACCATCTGTAAAATCAACAGCATTAAATGTTAGTTTATTCGAGCTAAAAGCATCGGCCATAACATAACTTTGTGTCCCTCCTGTAAAGTTACCATCGTCATCTATTACCAAGCCAAATTTATTAGCGCTTGGGTTGTTAAATGTCAACCCTGTTAAATCAACCTCAACTGCTACATCTCCCACTGTACCGGTTTCTTTTACCAACCACTCCGTACTTAATCTTTGAGAAAATGTAGAATGTAAGTCTGTGGTTACCACTTGGCTTGTCACTCCATCATTCCCCCAAACAAGTGCAGATTTATCAACACTTAGGGAAGTGGTATTGGCAGCATTTGTTGCAGCAACAGCTTGCGTGGACATCGTCATTATTCCCCCTGACGTTGTAGATTTCGCTTGCTTTTCGTCTACACCAGAAAGGTCATCTCGTCTAATTCCTGCAATATTGGTATTGTAGGATGCGTTATATGGCCAAATAGTAGTTCCGTTTGAATTAATACGATCCTGGCTTGTTGCACCATTTGTTAATCCATACTTATTGTTTAGGTAAGACCGTATTTTATTGTCTTGACTAGCAGTTGGCGTTTCATCCAGAATAATAATTTCAGCAATTAATCCGTCGTAAAGAGAAGCATCAGCATGATGTCCAATTTGAAAATCAGTTGTACTAGTTCCTGAGGTGCGTGCACTATTGTCATCCGAATCAACGACAACACCGTTTCTTTTAATGTATCTTCTGGTTCCATTTGGAGTAGTGTTTGCAGCACCAGTAGTACTTCCTATGGACCACAAATGCGCTTGGTCAGCAACTATCCCTGCGGTTGCCGAGTTTGCCCAAGCAGATCCATAGCTCGCATGATTTTGTCCATAAATAAATTGAATTGCAACACTACTACTATAATGCCGAAGTAATAAATAATAAGTACCTAAAGTCTGCCAAAAAATAACTCTTTGTGAGTTAACCGACCTTGGTAGGGAAACAACATAAACAAATATGTCGTCTTTTGTTTCACCCTCACAAATACCACCAGTAATATTCATTTTACTGCTTGAGAAATCCAACGCAGGGTGTCCATTAATCCCATCCGTTTTGTAGGTAGGTCCAGCGCTTGAAACCTCATTCGCTGTGAAAGATGAAGTCCCTTGGCTAACCCATGATGTAACTCT
>JAQXEE010000095.1 GCA_029251005.1 Flavobacteriales bacterium
GAAATTATTGTATTAAACGAAGATAAGGTTTAAGTCCCTTTTAATAAAAGGATTTAAGAAGGGAAATGTTTTTGAAAAATCTAAATCAACTTTTTTATTTTAGCCAGATTTTTTAATGAAAAAGCATTTAATACAAGCTTTTTACCTCCAATTAAAAAAATTAAATTGAGTTTGTTATTTTCTTTACCAATGCCTTTATATCGAAAAACTCCATTCTATTAATCAGGGAAACCCCTCTAGAAAGAGGGGCTTAAATATAATTTAACATCTACGCATCAGGCTATCACACCACCATTGTCACTTCCGCCTTGCGGGGCTACAAACTGCAATTCTCCTTTGTTGTTTTCGGCCATCAAAATCATACCTTCCGATTCAATTCCAAGCATTTTCCTAGGAGAAAGATTAACTAAGATAGAAACTTGTTGACCAATTAATTTTTCTGGTTCAAAAAATTGCGCAATTCCAGAAACAACCGTTCTTTGATCAATTCCTGTATCCACTTTAAGTTTTAATAATTTTTTTGCCTTTTTAATTTTCTCAGCTTCGATAATCGTTCCAACACGAATATCCATTTTTTGGAATTCGTCAAACGAAGTTGTTTCTTTTTGCGGCTCCACAACTTTATTTGTAGCTTCAGCATCTTCTTTTGCTTGATTAAGCTTAGCTCTTTGAGCATCTACAACCTCATCATCAATTCGTTGAAACAATAATGAAGGCTTATTTATTTGATGCCCTTCAGTAATATTATCTTCCGTTAAAGTACCCCATTTCAAGCCTTCCAAATTCATCATTTCGGATAGTTTAGAAGCTGTTTCCGGTAAAAAAGGAACTGATAAAACAGCTAAGGAAGAAGTAATTTGTAAAGCGATATTCATAATCGTCTTCACTCTTTCTTCATCTTGTTTAATCAATTTCCAAGGCTCTGTTTCTGCCAGGTATTTATTACCTAATGCAGATAACTTCATTAATTCGGATAAAGCTTCTTTATACCTGTGCTTTTCAATACTTGCACTTATTTTACTTGGAAATGTATTTAATTGAACAATTACGTCCTTATCTAAATCTGTTAATTCATTTCTCCCTGGAACAACTCCTCCCCAATACTTAGTCGTTAAAACAAGTGCTCGGTTTACGAAATTCCCAAGGTTTGCTACTAACTCGTTGTTATTTTTAGCTTGGAAATCAGCCCAAGTAAAATCAGCATCTTTTTGCTCTGGTAAAATTGAACATAGAACATATCGTAATACATCTGTTTTATCAGGGAAATCAGTTAAGAAATCATCCAACCAAACTGCCCAATTTTTAGAAGTAGAAAATTTCTCACCTTCCAAGTTTAAAAATTCATTCGCTGGAACGTTTTGAGGTAAAATATAATCTCCCATTGATTTTAACATACTTGGGAAAATTACCGAGTGGAAAACAATATTATCTTTTCCTAAGAAATGTACTAGTTGAGAATCTCCATCCTTTTTCCAATAATCTTCCCAGTTTCTGTTAGAATCATTTTCTAAAAGTTGCTTTGTAAACGAAACATATCCGATTGGAGCGTCAAACCATACATAAAGTACTTTTCCTTCTCCACCTTCAACAGGTACAGGAACTCCCCAATCTAAATCTCTTGTAATCGCTCTTTGATGTAAACCAGAATCTAACCAAGATTTTACCTGACCGTACACGTTCGCCTTTAAAACAGGTTTCATTTCTTCAATCCACTCTTTTAACCAAGGCTCAAATTTGTCCAATGGTAAAAACCAGTGTTTGGTATCTTTTAAAACAGGCTTGTTTCCGCTTAATGCAGATTTTGGATTGATTAAATCGGTTGCATTTAAGGTTGCTCCACATTTTTCACATTGATCACCGTAAGCACCTTCCTTTTTACATTCCGGACAATCACCTGTAATATAACGATCAGCTAAAAACTGATTATTTTCTTCGTCGTAGTATTGTTGAGAAACTTCTTCTCTAAAAACACCATCATCAGATAGCTTTTTAAACCACTCGCTTGACGTTTCGTAATGTCCTTTTGATGAAGTTTGACCAAAGTAATCAAGCGAAACGCCCAATCCTTTTAAAGAATCCTTAATGATATTATGATATCTATCTACAACCTCTTTAGGTGTAACACCTTCGTTTTTGGCCTTAATTGAAATTGGCACACCATGTTCATCTGTACCTCCAATGAATACAACGTCTTCTCCTTTTGCTTTTAAATATTTAACATAAATATCCGCAGGAATATAAACCCCAGCAACGTGTCCTAAATGAAGTGGACCATTTGCGTAAGGTAATGCTGTTGTAACCGTAAATCTCTTTGCCATTTGGCAAAATTACACAAATACAGTTTAAACTGATACAATAACTACTTGTTCTTTTTGTCTTCTCCATCTTTATCTTCTAAATAAAGTGGATCAACATATTTATCCAAGGGTGGCGTTTTACAAGAATTTAATGCAATTGTTGTAAAAATGGTTAGTAGTAAAAAGAATGCAGGGGTTTTCATACCCTAAAATTAACAAATTATTAGGCTCGAAAAAGTAAAATTGACGAACAAATTCTTTTCAGCTAACTTTGCACCCTGATTCAATAGATTATGGAAGCTCAAAAAAACATTCGATTACTAGATTTAAATGAAATTAAAGCCTTTTTTTCGGAGATAGGTGAAAAGCCATTTAGAGCTAAACAAGTGTACGAATGGCTTTGGAAAAACTCGGCAATGAGTTTTGATGACATGTCCAACTTGTCTCTTGATACTCGAAATAAATTAAAAGAAAACTTCACACTTCCATCGGTTAAAATTAAAACGAGCCAAATCAGCTCTGACAAGACGATTAAAAACGCTTTTGAGTTGGTGGATGGGAATATTGTTGAAGGGGTTTTAATCCCATCTAAAACAAGAATGACAGCTTGTATATCCTCTCAAGTTGGATGTAGTTTAACGTGTAAATTTTGTGCAACAGGTAAGTTAAAGCGATTAAGAAACATTGGTTTTGATGAAATCGTTGACCAAGTTGCCCATATTAAACGGCAAGCTGAGGAAAATTATAAAAGACCGCTTACAAATATTGTTTACATGGGAATGGGAGAACCTTTATTAAACTACAAAGGAATGATCGATTCTATTGATAAAATAACGGCCCCTGATGGATTAGCAATGTCACCAAAGCGAATTACGGTATCTACAGCTGGTATTGCTAAAATGATCATGAAACTGGGAGACGATCGTGTTAAATTTAATTTAGCCTTGTCTCTTCATGCTGCAAATGATAAAAAGCGTAACCATATTATGCCTATAAATGAGCAAAATTCTTTGGCTTCCTTAGCAGAGGCGTTAATTTACTTTCATGAGAAAACAGATTCAAGGGTTACTTTTGAATACATCGTCTTTAAAGATTTTAACGATTCGCTCGAAGATGCTTCAGAATTAGCACAGTTCTCTCGAAACATTCCTTGTAAAATAAATATTATTGAATATAATCCGATTGACGACAGCGGCGAATTTGAACAAACAACACCTGAACGATTAGATGCTTTTGTAAAGTTTCTAGAAAATCGAAACATTATTGTTAATGTAAGAAGGTCGAGGGGTAAAGATATTGATGCTGCATGTGGGCAATTGGCGAACAAACATTAAGGTTTATTCTGAAACGTAGAATTACTTTTCTCTTTCTGTTGTGTAAAGAATCAAATCGATTAAACTTTGACGCGAAGTACTCTCTGGATATTGGTTAATCATTTGAATTGCTTCTTCTCTAATTTCGTACATCTTTTTCTTTGTGTACTCAATTCCACCTGAGGCCTTTACTTTTTCGATTAACTCCGTTACTTTTTTTCGGTTTTCATTGTGATTTTTCACAACACTGATCATCCACCTTTTTTCCTTTTTGGTTGAGTTATTTAGAGCATAAATTAATGGCAACGTCATTTTGCGCTCCTTTATATCAATGCCCACTGGTTTCCCAATTAAACTTACCGACGACTCATAATCGAATAAATCATCTTTAATTTGAAAAGCAACTCCAATTTTTTCTCCTAAGAGTTTTAACTTTTTAACATCTTCAACACTTCCTCCTGCAGATGAAGCTCCACTGGCACAACAGGCTGCAATTAACGTAGCTGTTTTTTGACGGATTATTTCGAAATAAACTTCCTCCTTAATATCTAATCTACGGGCTTTCTCAATTTGTAAAAGTTCACCTTCACTCATTTCTTTTGTTGCCTCCGAAATAATCTCAAGGAAATCGTAATCTTTATTTTGAGAAGCTAACTGAAGGCCCTTACTTAGTAGAAAGTCACCAACTAGTACCGCAATTTTATTTTTCCAAAGTGCATTAATTGAGAAGAAGCCTCTTCTTTTATTGGCATCGTCTACAACATCATCATGAACCAATGTGGCAGTATGAATCATTTCAATTAAACTTGCTGCTCTATATGTTCTTTCAGTAACTCCACCACAAAGGTTCGCTGCTAAAAAAACAAACATAGGACGCATTTGCTTACCTTTTCGTTTAACAATGTAGTGCGTGATTTTATCCAATAAAGGAACACTCCCTTTCATCACTTCTTTAAACTTGTCTTCAAACAAGCTCATTTCGGTTGCAATTGGTGCCTTTATCGATTTAACGGATGCCATTTAACAACAAAATTAACGAAAAATTAAGTGTTATTGGGAAAATAAAAGACTTAACTACAAAGTTTATTTTTCGCTTCTGTGCTTAACAACTTTTGCTTCTACGTAAAAAATCAATTGCTCAGAGATATTTTTACATAAATCACCTACTCGCTCTAGTTTACGTATCGTCGAAAATAAAAACAAAGCTTGTTTAGTTGCCTCTGAATCATTTCTTAAATAAGTCGTAATCACATCAGGTGCAGCAAGTTTAATCTCATTTAATGATTTGTCTAATTTGAATATCTTCCTTGCTAAACTAAGATCTTCTCTGTCAAAAGCATCTTCCAGCATCTCTAACATTTGAAGGGCAAGATCATACATTTCGGTAAACCTTAACTTCGCAAACAAGTCTTTTTCGAATTTTTTATCCAGTTCAGATATATAACTAGCAATACCTTCTGCATGATCACCTATCCTTTCGATATCAGAAATCACTTTTAAAATGGCAATTACTAATCTTAAATCCGAAGCTACAGGATTGTGTAAAGCGAAAATATTTTCACAATCACGATCAATTCTTAATTCAAAATTATTCAGATGCTTTTCCGAAATAAATATTTCGTCAGCTAAATCTTGATCCTTATTTAAAAAAGCTTCCTTCGATTTTTGAAGCTGAATTTTCGCCATCGTAATCATCTCAACTGTTGATGATTTTAAGGCTTTTAATGTTGTTTCTAATTGTGTCATTTTCTAAAATCTAATTAGGAGGATTATCCAAATCGACCTGTGATGTAATTCTCTGTTTTTTCCATACTTGGGTTTGTGAAGATCTTGTCTGTTTTATCAAACTCAATTAACTCTCCCATGTAAAAAAAAGCTGTATCATCACTCACTCTAGCAGCTTGTTGCATATTATGCGTAACAATAACAATAGTGTACTTCTTCTTTAATTCATGCAGTAACTCTTCAATTTTAGAAGTACTGATCGGATCCAAAGCCGAAGTTGGTTCATCCATTAAAATAACCGAAGGCTCTACGGCTAATGTTCTTGCAATACAAAGTCTTTGTTGTTGTCCTCCTGATAAAGCCAATGCCGATTTCTTGAGTTGATCTTTTACCTCATCCCATAATGCAACTTGTTTTAAAGAAGAAATCACGCGCTCTTCAATAAACGTTTTATCTGTAATTCCTTGAATTTTTAATCCAAAGGCTACATTCTCATAAATAGATTTGGGAAATGGATTTGGTTTCTGAAAAACCATTCCAACTTTTTTTCTTAATTCTTCAACCTTAACTGATTTACGATATATCTTTTCTCCATTAATTTCAATTTCACCTCTTAAAGCAAAGCCCTCAACGTAATCATTCATTCGATTAAGCACTCTTAGGAATGTAGACTTCCCACAACCTGAGGGTCCGATAAAAGCCGTTACAGATTTCTCCTTGATTTTCATGTCAATATTTTTAATTGCTTGAAATTCACCATAAAATACATCCACATTTCTAGCCTCTAACATTATCTTTTTTTCGCTCATTACCACTTAACTTTTTTCTGCCATCTATTTCTTAAATAAACAGCAAATCCGTTCATAACTAATGTAATCATCAACAATACTATTATTCCTGCAGCAGCATTTACTTTCATTGCTTCTCTGGCATCAGGCATCCAAGTATATATTTGCATCGGAATTACGGTGTATTCTGACAGCAAACCATCTGGAGCATCATAAATATATGCGGCCGCTCCTACCACAATTAAAGGAGCCGTTTCTCCAATTGCTCTGGATAGGGCTAAAATTACTCCCGTTAAAATCCCGCCTATTGAAGAGGGTAAAACTTGCGTCCAAATGGTTTGCCACTTTGTAGCTCCCAAGCCATAAGCTGCTTGTTTAATTGAATTAGGTACCGACTTTATTGCTTCTCGTGTTGCCACAATCACAATTGGCAAAACCAACAGCGATAATGTTAAAGCTCCAGCAACAACAGACTTACCTAATCCCATTATTCTTACGAAAACCTCTAAGCCTAATAAGCCATAAATAATTGAGGGTACCCCTGCTAGGTTTGAAATATTTATTTCTAATAACGATGAAACCCAATTTTTCTTACTGTACTCTTCTAAATAAATTCCTGCTCCAACTCCTAAAGGAATCGAAATAGATGCTGTTAAAATTAAAATCCAAAGCGTACCCAGCAGTGCTGGAAATATCCCTGAAGTTTCTGGCTTTAAACCGGAAGGCGAATTAGTAAAGAATGTAGCATCGATTCTTGAAATCCCCTCCATAAATATGTCAGTCATAAAAACAACTAACAGCACAACTCCAATTAATGTGGAAATAACCCCCCAGTATTCAAATAACTTATCTTTAATTCTATTTTTTGTAGCGACATTAATCATACTTCTCTTGGTATTTCTTTTTGATGAAATAACTGATATTATTCAAGAAAAACGTGAACAAAAATAAGGTGATTCCAGCTGCAAAAAGTGATTTATATTCAATCGATCCATGCTCAACGTCACCAGTTGTTACTTGAACAATAAAAGAGGTTATGGTTGCAATGGTTTCTGTTGGATCAAGTGTTAAAGTTGGTTTTTGTCCTGCCGCGATAGCAACAATCATCGTTTCTCCAATCGCTCTTGAAATTGCTAAAATAATGGAGACGATAATTCCTGAAGATGCTGCCGGGACTGTTACTTTAAAAGCAGTTTGAAGTCTAGTTGTTCCCATTCCGTAAGCCGCTTCTCTTAAAGACTTAGGGACTGCGTATAAAGCATCTTCACTTATCGAAGAAATATATGGTATGATCATAATTCCCATTACTAATCCTGCCGACAAAGCATTAAATGAATCTATATCGATAAACTGTTTTAAAAATGGAGTAACGACTGTTAATGCGAAAAATCCGTAAACAATAGTCGGTACTGCCGCCAATAACTCTAAGGCAGGTTTAATTCTTTTTCGAAATACTTTGGGAGCAAACTCGTTTAAATAGATAGCGATGCTTAACCCTATAGGAATGGCAACGCCAACAGCAATAACTGTAGTTAAGAATGTACCTGCCAATAAGGAGCCTATACCAAAATGCTTATCCTTAAACATCGGTGTCCATTTCTTGTCGGTAATAAAATCTACGAATGATACTTCTTGAAAGAATTCAAAAGTATCTAAAAGAAGTACTAATATTATTCCTAAAGTGATTAAAATAGAAATTGATGCACACAGGAACAACAATTTCTCTATGATCATTTCTTTAACCTTCATTCCAAAACTGATCTAATTTATTAATTTAAAATACCGGAGTACTCAAAAACAGCACCCCGGTAACTTCTGTTGATTATTTCGAAGTGGTAAAATCTTCGAACTTTTTGAGAGATTCTTCATAATCTGATGCTGGTAGTGGTACATATCCCACAGTTTTAGCTACCCCTCCTGCATTTTTAAGGTAAAACCGCACGAATGAGGCTACCTCAGGTTTTACTGTAGATTGCTTTGATACATATATAAATAGCGGTCTTGATAATGGGGCGTAAGTTCCAGTTTTAACTGTTTCCATATTGGGTTTTACACCGTTTACAGCAACTAACTTCAACTTGTCTTTATTCGCTTCGTAGTATGCTAAACCAAAAAACCCTATTGCGTTTTCATCTCCCGCGATACCTTGAACTAATACATCATCATCTTCTGATGGCGAATAATCTGACCGAATAGCTCCTGATTCTCCTACGATTGCTTCTGTAAAATAATCGAACGTACCCGATGCTGTTCCGGGGCCAAATAATGCGATTTCTTCAGTTGGCCAACCCTCACGAATATCTGCCCAAGTTTTAACTACGCCTTCTGCAGCTGGCTCCCACAACTTCTTTAAATCAGCTGATGATAAACTATCAGCCCAAGTATTTTCTTTGTTAACCAAAACAGCCAATCCATCATAAGCAACTTCAAGTTGTAAGTATTCAACTCCAGCCTCTTTACATTTTTTAACTTCTTTTGCTTTAATCGGTCGAGATGCGTCAGATACTTCAATTTCTCTTGAAGAGAACATTTTAAATCCTGATCCCGACCCTGATTTATTAACAATTACTTTAACCTTAGGTTCTTCTCCTCTAAATAATTCAGCTATACCTCCCGAAATAGGGAATACTGTACTTGAACCATCTATTCTAATTTTCCCTGTTAACTCCTTTGCTGAATCAGCTGGCTGAGTTCCATCTTCTTGTGCATCTAATTTTGCATTTCCTCCACCACAGGATGAAAGTAAAAACCCTGCAAATACAATTGATGCTAACTTTTTTGTTATTTTCATTTCTATTTATTTTATGACACAAATGTCTAATTTGAATGTTAATTAAAAGTTAACCTGAGTTTAACCTTTGATTATGTAATCATGAAATAAATTGGAAATACTTAAGATAGTTTTAACGTAAAAGAGAAAGTAGAGCCTTTCCCAATAATACTTTTAACATTAAGCGTTTGATCGTGCGCTTCCACGATGTGTTTAACAATAGAAAGACCCAAACCAGAACCACCTAGCTTTCTTCCTCCACTTTTATCAACTCTATAAAAGCGTTCGAAAATTCGTAATAAATCGTCTTCTGAAATCCCTAATCCGTCATCCGTAACCTCAATAAGTAAATACTCTTCACTCATTCGATTAATATCAATAGAAACACTTCCGCTGTTTTTCCCATATTTAATGGCATTTACAACCAAGTTTGAAATAACCTGAAAAATCTTCCCTCGATCGGCGTCTATGAATATTTGATACTTAGGGAAGCCAATTGTATTCAGAGAAATATTCCTTTTTTTAGCTGATAATTCTAATGAATCATAAACCTCATGACATAATTGAACAACATCAAAGGTTTCTACTTCAAGTGGAAATTCACCAGCATCAAGCTTAGTAATCAAATCTAAGCTGTCCAACAAACCAATTATTCGTTCAATACTTCTATCCGCTCTTACCAAGTAGTCTCTATTGATTCTTTTGTCTTCTAAACCTCCATCTAAAAGAGTTAGTACATAGCCCTGAATTGTGAAAATTGGTGTTTTTAATTCATGGGCGATATTTCCAACGTATTCTCTTCTAAATTGTTGCTGCAGTGTTAACTCCTCGACCTCTTCTTCTTTCTGCTCCAAAAAGGTATTCACCTTGTAATCTAACTCTTCAAAAGGGTCTTCCGAAATTTTTAACGCTTTTTGATCGTAACTTATATTTAAAACTTTGTTAAACAGAGTTTTTATTCTTTTGTAAATGAACTTTTTTAAAATGGATTGGGTAATAATGAATAATAATACACTGGCAGAAAATGCGCCTAAAAAGAGTTGATATATTGCTTTTTCAGAAAAAAAGAGCAACAAGAAAAATGAAAAAACAAAACTTGTCCCGCTAATTATAAAGATGGTATTTAAAGGTTTTTTAAACATTAACTAGGTAAAATAAATTTGTAGCCTACACCTTTAACTGTTTCAAAACATGCATCTCCAAATTTCTCTCTTAATTTTCGGATGTGAACGTCAATCGTTCGGTCACCAACAACTACATCTGTTCCCCAAACTTTATTCATAATAATGTTTCGTTCAAAAACTTTTCCTGGGACAGAAAATAACAATCCAAACAACTCCATCTCCTTGCGAGGCAAAACTAATTCCTGCCCTCCCTTTAGCACAACGTATCTAGACCAATCAATCGTAAATTCTCCGTGACTCACTAATTTAGTTGTTTCTTCTTTTTTTGTTCCTCGACGTAAAATAGCTTTAATTCTACTTAATAAAACACGAGGCCTAACGGGCTTACTTATGTAATCGTCGGCCCCTGCCTCTAAACCTGAAATTTCAGAATAATCTTCTGACCGAGCAGTTAAAAATAAAATTTTAGGATCATTAATGGATACATCTTTCTTTATCTGATAGCAGGTTTCAATACCATCTAATTCGGGCATCATAACATCAAGGATAATCAAATCTGGCTTGAACGAATTATTCAAAGCAATTGCATCCTTTCCGTTATTTGTTTTTTCGACCTTAAAACCTTCGTTTATCAAGTTATAACCAACAAATTCTAAAATGTCCGGCTCATCATCAACAATCAAAATTCTCACCTCATTCATATTGAATATATTCTTATTGAAAGTTACGTAAACCCCTCAGTAAAAACAAAAGGTAGTGGTAGGTATAACACTTAAGTCTTTATAAATTAACGTTAAGGTAACTTATTCGTTACTTTGTTTTAACAGTCTACTTTTTTTCGCAATGTTTTATATCCAACCTAAATTATTTTTCCTCAATCATATCTGAATGAAGATGGCACTTCTTCTTTAAATTTATTTTCAGTCAAGTATAATTCAATCGGGTTCTTTCTGTGATTTTAGGGATTGGAGTCTTAAAAAAAACTCTATTCAAGAGCTGAAATGTTGAAAAATATAATATGCTAAAAATTAAAAAAGGGTGAAGTTGACTTATCAACTTCACCCTTTTTTTTCAAGTTCTTCTTTATTAAAATGCTAATTCAAATTGTAATCTATAAATTAAATCGTTTTCCCAATTTGCTGATGATAGATTCATAGTCTCAGCCAATGTAATATCAGACTGAACTTTTAGATAATGCCCAACAACATATTTTGACACACCTATTGTGTATTGATTTTGACGACTTAAGCCTCCGTTAGTATTTGAAAAAGGAATATAAGTAGAATATCTTCCTGATAATTCAACATTGTTATTAAACAAATAACCACCTTGTAAATTTACACCTTCACCAACTTCAAAAAAACCTACATCAACAGCTCCATCGTGTCTTACATATTTTCCTGCAGCATTTACTACATCTGCATTAGCATATTCTCCCATCAAAGAAAATCCACGGTACTTATACATGAAATCGGCATGGAAATTAATAAAATTTCTTCTACTCGCTAAGATATCACCCTTGACTTTTCTCGAGAACGTCACATTTTGGTTGTAATCATATGTTAAACCAATAGCTAATTTTTGACTCTTTTCTCTTTTTAAATCCGATGCAAAGTAATCCCCTTTACTTGTGAAATTTCCAAAAGGTAAAAACTCAACTCTACCTGTATACTCATGTCCAAATGGATGATTCAAACTTTTATCATTTAAACCCTCTCCTTGAGAAATAGCAAACATTTCTCTAACGACCATGTTTCCGATTTTATGTTTATTTCTCAACTGAAT
>JAQXEE010000118.1 GCA_029251005.1 Flavobacteriales bacterium
CTAACAAGTTTTTCTAATTTTACACGAATTAAAAAACTTTTCAATTACAAAAAATAGCATTCAAAATATTAAGAATATAAATCCAAGAAATTTATTGGAAATGGAAGGATTGTTTTCTAATAATTGAATTCTTTTAAAGCTTCTTTCCAAAACTGATTAAATAATTGCTGAAACTCTTGCTCATGCATTTCTAAAATTCGAACGGCTTGATCTAGTGGAGATTTATTCCCTATCCTATATCGCATCTGTAACATTATACTTTCCAACCCTTCTTTGGTTGAATAAGCACCTAACCAATTATGTTTTTCCATGTATGGAAAAACAGGTTTAAAAGCTTCGGGTAAATAATTAAAATTTGTGTTGGCAGAATTATAAACATAATTAATATGGTTTGACAACACGTCAGATCCGCTCTCAATCATTGAGTTTGCAACGAAATAATCCCAAAACATATCAATCACTACTCCAGAAAACAATCTAAACTCTGATCTAACAATACCTTTAGCTTCTTTTACTAGTGCGTGACTATCTGTAAATGTATCGATAGACCTGTGCATTTTTACACCCACAATTATATTTTGGTGCAGCCCAATCATTTTATTACCTTTTACAAAATCACCAGCTAAATTACCCAACATTATAAGTGGTTTTTGAGGTGATAATATAGAATGTGCTAAAAAGTTCATGCAATAACTATTTAAACCAAATATAAGATAAACTAACCCTTCATTTAAAGTGCTTTGATTAATAAAAACTTTAAGTGTATTTTTAAATCATGTGGAGTAAGAAGAAACAAATGTATTGGGTATTGCAACTATTTGGTTGGAGTGCGTTTACATCTGGTAACCTTATTTTTAATTATTTAGCAAATAAGCGGCTTACGATCGATGATTTTGCCTACTCACTGCTGATTGTATTGTTGGGTATAGTTATTTCTCATTTTGTAAGATTTACAATTAAGTTATACGGTTGGCAAAAAGAAACGATTAACCGGAGTTTTCATAAACTAGCAATTCTTAGTGTATTAGTTGGTGTTTTAAATATATGTTTACTCTACCTCTTAAGTTCATGTTGGGAAAACGGATTAATTAAAAACTTCACCAAAGCTGATTTTTTTGCACAATCGGGAACTTTCGGAACTGTATATTTTATTTGGGGAATCATTTATTTTTCAACTTACTTTTTTAAGAATTTTAAGAAAGAAGAAATTCTAAATTTAAAGCAACAAAGTCAAATTAAGGAGATTCAACTAAAGCATTTTAAATCTCAACTTAATCCACACTTTATATTTAATAGTATGAATGGAATTAGAGCTTTAATTGATGAGGATACCTTAAAAGCGAAAGAAGGAATTACGCAACTAAGTAATATTTTAAGACATACTTTAACAATCGAAAAGAAAAAGCTTATTTATCTTGAGGAGGAGCTGAAATTGGTAAAAGATTATTTAAATCTTGAAAAAATAAGGTTTGAAGAGCGACTGGAATATTCAATACAAACCTCCGATAGTTGTAATCATTACCAAATTCCTCCAATGTTAATTCAAACATTGGTTGAAAATGCTATTAAACATGGTATTGGGAAATTAGTAAAAGGTGGACACATAAGCATTAATTGTCTTGCAGATGAAACAGAATTAAATTTGAAAATAGTAAACTCAGGACAATACTCTCCTGCCGAAGATACTTCTAACGAGTCTGCTAGTGGATTTGGAATTGAGAACAGCCGACAACGATTAAATTTTATTTTTGGTAATAAAGCCAATTTTGAAATTAAGAATTTAAACGAAAACGAAGTAATCACTAAACTTAAAATTCCAAAAACTTGATTCTATAATTAGGCTATGGAAGAGAATATTTATTTATTATGAGAGCATTAATAGTTGACGACGAAAGATTAGCAAGAGTTGAATTAACAAAACTGTTAGAAAAATTCCCCGAAATTGAAATAGTTGGTGAAGCGTCTAATGGAGAAGAAGCGATTGATAAAATAGAGGAATTAAATCCGGAATTGGTTTTTCTTGATATTCAAATGCCCGGAATGACTGGTTTTGAGGTGTTAGAACATCTTCATTTGGTGCCTCAAATAATTTTTGTAACCGCCTACGACGAATATGCTCTTAAAGCTTTTGAAGCTAATGCTTTAGATTATATTTTAAAGCCAGTTGAATTAACAAGATTGGAGAAAGCAATTAACAAAGTTATCGAACAAAAAGAGGAAGAAAGTTTAAATACTTCAACCGAAAAACTCAGCTATGACTCGCAAATATTCATTAAAGATGGTGAAAAATGTTGGTTTGTTAAGATGGGTAAAATAAGAATGTTCGAATCTGAAGGGAATTATGTACGAATCTATTTTGAAGACAGTAAACCAATGATTTTAAAGTCATTAAATAACCTAGAAAAAAGATTAAGTGACAAAGAATATTTTAGAATATCCCGCAAATACATAATTAACTTAACTTGGGTTGAAAAAGTTGAAGCTTGGTTTAATGGCGGTTTAAGAGTAACCTTAAAAAGTGGTGAGAAATTAGAAATATCAAGAAGACAAACCTCAAGATTTAAAGAATTAATGGCGATTTAATAAATGACATTTTTTTTACTTTTTCTTTCCTCCTTCCTCGCGGCTACCTTTGTGCCGTTTAGCTCAGAATTACACTTCGCTGCAATTGTAGAAAATGAAAATCTTTGGTTAGCAGTCGTTTTTGCAACGGCAGGAAATACTTTAGGAGGAATGCTTACTTATCTATTGGGGTGGTTAGCTAAATGGAATTGGATCGAAAAATATTGCAGGGTTAAACGCCGTAAAATTCAAAACTTCCAAAAAGTAATTCAAAAGTATGGAGGCTGGATGGGACTTTTAACTTGGATGCCAATTATTGGCGATGTTATCGCAATAGGGCTTGGAATATTTAGATCTAATCCAATTAAAGTTTTAATTACAATGACATTAGGAAAAGGAATCAGATACTTGGTTATAGGGATATTTTTTATTGATTAATCAATTTAAATAAATTTGGTTACAACTTTCAACGAGTAAAAACAATCTTTAGCATACAGAATAGTCTTGTTAGTATATTAACACTTTTTAAAAACTAAAAAAAGATGCAAATTGCTGTAAAGAAAACGAGCCATGGAATCTTTATATTTAAAAGCAACAGAAAAAACACCTGAATTTAAATTTGATGTTGAGACTTTAATTATGGAAATTAAAGGAAATTGTTCAATGGAAAAGAAAAATCCATTCTTCCTTTCTATTACAAAATTACTTTCAAATATAAAGAGTGCTAGTCCATTCAAACTAAACTTAATTTTAAACTTCTCACACCTTTGTAAAAACTCAAAACGTGGTTTGCTTTTTTTCTTAATTCGTTTAAAAGAAATTCAATGTATATCTGAAATTAAAATCAATTGGGTAATTAATGCTGAAAACAAATTAGTTCAGTCCATTGCAGAAAATTTAGAGTACATGATTAGAATTCCGGTTAATGTTAAAATGACTGTTGAATCAAATCACAAAGAGGAAATTTTAGAATTATAACCTTCTATTTTCTGTATTAAAAGTGATACAACAAACGTTAGATAAAAGCTAACAAAACTATACGCTAATATTAGCAATTCAATTTCTGGAATTTTCAGAAATGTTGTTGCAATTAATAAACCAATCGCACTATTCTTAAGTCCACCTTCAATTCCAATCGCTAAAGCTTGTTTACTTTCAATTTTAAACAAACGAACCAAATAGTAAGGAGTTAACATTGAAACTAGGTTAATAATTACAGCAGGAATCAACATTTCGAAAATATTCACATCAGCTTCTTTCTTATCATCCAAAAACATAATCGCTGTAAACACACCAAACAGTAAAGCTGGCAATAACCATTTTAAAGTCTTTTTAGTTACTTCAACTAGTTTAGGTACTTTGATAGAAAGTAAAACTCCTAAAGCTGTTGGGATAATGGCCAATATGAAAACTCTAAAACTTAAATCATAATAAGGCAAATCGATGTCTCCTATTTCACCTTGAACCTCTTTTAAATAAATACTTAAAAATAAAGGGATCGTTAATAAACTCTTAATGTTACTGGCTGTGGTTAAGGAAACGGACAAGGCTAGATTTCCCTTAACCATCTTGGTAATAATATTAGACCCAGTCCCTGAAGGGCAAAGGCTAAGCAGCAATAAACCAAGAATTACTTCATCGCTATAATTTAATCCCCAACCGATTAATAACGCAATAAGTGGCAGTAATATAATTTGAGATAGAATTCCTAAAATTGCGGCTTTGGGAAACTTAATAAGCGCCTTAAAATCAGCTAAATTGGTACTTAAACCAATTCCAACCATAATTATAAATAATACTACTGGTAAAGCGTAATGACCGAAAAAATGCATTTATATAATCTTTTTGTATAAGTTTTGAACTTAAAAAACAGGCTGTACAATACTTAAAAAAGTAATCCCTAATTTTTTAATATTGCCAAAACTTCTTTCATGTAATAACCCCAAACTGGTAATGCCATATTTGCTCCTTGTCCTAAAGCTCCATTTCTAAAATGAGCACTCCTATCTTCACAACCAACCCAAACGCCAGTTACAATGTTATTGGTAATCCCCATATACCAACCGTCGGAACTATTTTGAGTTGTTCCTGTTTTACCAGAAATCTTAACACTATTAGCAAAACCGCCGTAAGGTTTATTGGTTCTTAATCGGTAACCGGTTCCTTGAATTGTTTTCCCATTATCTTTAAATCGCGTTGTATTCCCCTCCATTAACTCTAACATTTGACTTGCCGTAGATTCACTTAAAACTTTAAACTTTTTAGGCGTTGTTTCAAATAAAACCTTTCCGTTTTTATCTTCAATTCGAAGTAAAGTAACAGGTTCAAAGCGTTCTCCTTTATTCGTAAAAGCGGTATAAGCACCAACCATTTCCCAAAGTGAAACATCTGCTGTCCCTAAACATATTGACGGAACAGGTTGAATTGTTCCTTTTAATCCAAACCTTTTGGCAAATTCTACAGCAGTGTAAACACCTAATTTTTTTGTTAAACCTGCCGCAATCCAATTGATTGATTTCGCTAATCCGGTTTTTAGTGTTATTAATTCATACTCTAGGTTTTTAGCGCCAGAATTTGCGGGTGTCCAAGACTCTGGAATACCATATTCTCCTTTATGAAAGGTCACTTCTTTATTCATAATTACGGTTGAAGGATCCATTCCATGTTCTATAGCAGCAGCATAAACAAATGGCTTAAAGGCCGACCCTACTTGACGTTTAGCGTGTATATGATCATACTTAAAGTGTTTATAATTAATCCCCCCAACCCAGGATTTCACATAACCTGTAGTGGCATCAACACTTAACATACCAGCACGAAGGAATTTTTTATGATAATAGATGGAATCAAGCGGAGACATTGTTTTGGTAATTGTTCGTCCCTTTTTCCATGAGAATATGTCCATCTTTACCTTCTTATTGAATACAATTTTCATAGAATCATCAAATGGCTTTAAAAGTTCTTGATAAACTTCGTAAGCTTCATTAGCTTCTTCTTTTAAATCACCAGCTTCTTCTTGGTAGTCTTCATATTTCGAAAGCACATCATCAAACTTTTCCTGATAAATATCCAAGAGGTCTTTCTCGAAATACTTTAAAGTATCTTTCCGTTTTAACAATTTTAAATCAAACTCAACCTCGTGTAAAACGTCCTTGTATTTAGCTAATGAATCCTTAATTACAGTATAAGGTACTTTTAGTTTTTTGTACTCATCATAAGATTTTAATAAATACTTACGTTTATAATATGTATTATTATAGCGACCACTTCTTCTCATTGCCACATATAGAATATCTTTTAGTTTTTTCTTTTCTTGCTCAGCATTTCCTGTTAAAAAATCAAATGGACCATTCTTTCGGTTTTTCCATTCTCGCTCAAAAACAGGCTGTAATTCTTTTTGAAGATGTCTAATCATCGCTTTTTCAGCGGCTTTTTGCATTTTAGAATCAATAGAGGTATAAATTTTTAATCCATCAGTATACAAGTTATAATCATTCTTTTTTGCCCATTTCTTCATAAACCCCCTTATATTCTCTCTAAAATATGCAGCATATTCACTTCCTCCCGAAATATCCATCTCGGCAACCTTTAAGGGAATTATTTTGAGAGAATCAAATTCAGCTTGGGAAATAAAATCAGCATTTTGCATCAACTTCATAACCGTATTTCTTCTATTTATACATCTATGATTCTCTTCTGAATGCTTCATAGGATTATATCTAACAGGACTCTTAAACATCGAAACCAAAGTCGCACATTCTTCAATTGTTAAATCCTTAAGATTTTTACCGAAGTAAACTCTTGATGCATTGTAAACACCAACTGCAGAATGTAAAAAATCAAATTGATTAAAATACATTGTTAAGATTTCCTCTTTTGTATATAAACTTTCAATTCGAGTAGCCATAACCCACTCCTTTAATTTTTGCGTTACTCGAACAATAACTCCGTGCTGACCAGTGTTTGTAAACAACATTTTGGCAAGTTGTTGCGTAATTGTACTCCCTCCTCCTTTTCCACCAACAAAAACACCTGCTACAGCTCTTCCTACTCCTTGAAAATCAACTCCTGAATGATTATAAAATCGCTTATCCTCTGTAGCTATAAGTGCATTTACTAAACTGGAAGGGATATCTTTATATTCAACATTTATTCTATTTTCGGTATAATAAGTTCCTATTAGTTTTCCATCAGCCGAATAGATTTCTGATGCTTGAAAAAACTTTGGATTTTCTAATTGCTGTGTACTTGGAAGTTCTCCTAATAAATCCCAATTCCCTATTCCATAAAAGAAAGTCCAGGAAAAAACTACAATAAATATGAAAAACAACCAAAAACGAAGTAAAAACTTTCTCAAAACAAGGAATTTAACGGTATGGCAAAATACTGATTTATTGTAGGTCATTGTGGACTGTTTATTAATTGCTTGTCAACACCTATTATTTGATATCACTTTTCATTATTTTTGAAGAAACATTATTTATGCGTCTTCTTAACTTCATTATTTCATTAGTTATTTTAATATCATGCGGTTCGCAGCCAGAAGGAAAAACCTTTTCTGGAGAACTTACATTAACTCCTGCTGAAAGTGCTTTACTCTGTTTTGATAGAATGGCAGAATTAAAAGAAACTTTAATAGACAAAAAAAATCTTAAAGCTATTTTTAAAGAATTTGGAATTTATAACAACATGTCTAATTTATCCGTTAAAATACCAATATCTAAAGTTGAGTCGCTTAAGGCTTTTATTGATCAGTACCAATCAAGCCTAATATTCAATTCAAACAATGAGTTCCTATGGAAACCAGATAGTTTAAATAGTTATTTATTTCTTAAAAACATTAGAAAATCAATTGATATTGGGGGTTTAGTATTAAGTGTTAAAAAGAAAAAAAACACTTTAGAAATTAAATTTTCACCAGTAGGTAAAAAGGTTATTTCAAGCTTTTCCATGAAACATCTAAATCGACCTATTTTATTAGAGATTAATGGGAAACTAGTCACAGCAGTAAGATCGTTTGGTAAAATGCAAAAAAACACCTTAATTGTTAAAATTGAGTAATACTAGTTGATAAAACTAAAAAAGGGATTGGGGTTAAACCTCAATCCCTTTTTTTATAAAGTAATTTTAAATTATTTGTTCCCCAATATTAATGGCATTCCGTCGCTGTTACCAACGATCACAACCTTAGAGTTTGGTGACTCTGCCAATTTTAAAGTAGCTTCAATACCCTTCTCTCTTAATATTTTATCAGTTAAAGATGCACTTAAAATTAAATTCGCTTCCGCCTTACCAATAGCTTCTATTTTCAATCTTTCAGCTTCTTTCTTTTGCTTAATTAATTTAAATTCATATTCTAAAGATTCTTGCTCTTGTTTTAATTTCTTTTCAATTGCTGTTTTAATTGTAGATGGTAATGCAATATCTCGAACCAATACTCTTTCGGTTAAAATATACTGATTCGCTAAAATTGTTTTAGTTTCATCTAAAATTTCAATTTGAATAGCATCCCTCTTTGTAGAATAGATTTCTTCAGGGGTATATCTTCCAACAACACTTCTCATTGCTGATCTCATAGCCGGCTTTAAAACTCGGTCTCTGTAATTGATTCCTTTTTCTTGATGTAATCTTGGTAGATTTTTAAAATCAACTAGATACCAAATTGAAATATCAATTTCAATCTCTAATCCATTTGATGATAGAACTTCCATCTTCTCTTTTACTTCTTGCTGTCTTACTTCGTAAACGATCACCTTATTCCAAGGTAAGATAACATGAAACCCCTCTCCTAAAACATTCTCGGTATCAACCCCTCCACTAAACGTTTTAAAAACAACACCTGCCTCACCAGCTCCCATTGTGACAGCCGATTTAAATAAAATTACAAGTGTAATAACTGCAACCACTAAAAAGCCTATTAGACCTTTGTTAATTTTGAATTCTTGACCTTCGAAATTTGCCATTTTTGTTAGTTTAAATTTTTAAGCTAATATAGTTACTATATTAATCAATCCAACTCTTTTATTGATTAACAGTTTAAAATGATTTTATCGCTTATTCGTTTGTTGAGAATATATCTAATTAATAAACTTAGATGGCGCGCCATTTTTTCAAACAAAAGCAAAAACACTAAAGTATACAAGTTTAAATTAATGAATCACTTTATGTAATAATCAAATTAATCGTAACCTTTTCAACCTTACTTTGATCCAAATATTCTAAAATATCAATAATTGAATTTAAGTTTTAAAAAGACTTTAATTAAATGCTTTTGAGCATTATATTTTTATGATAGTGCTAATTAATAAGATGTAAACTTTTGGCTATTATTCATATAATTAACAACCAAACAAAATTTTAATTAAAGTTTATCTAGAGGTAGAAATTAATACCTAATAGAAGCCATTATTACAAAGATTGAATAACAAATTCAACGCGACGATTGAGTAACCTACCATTCTCAGAAGAGTTTGATGATTTTGGTTTTGAGGAACCAAATCCATTGTAAGTTAACCTTGATTGATCAATTCCATTCGCTATCAAAAATTTCATAACTGCTTTTGCTCTTTCTTTCGATAAAACTAAGTTTTCACCAGCATCCCCTCGATTATCAGTATGCCCATGTATTGCTATTTTCATATTATTTTTCAAATTTAAATACACAACTAACTCATCTAATACATCCATACATTTTCCGCTAAGAATGGTTGAATTTGTATAAAAGTTAACTTCATTAAGTCGGATTGGCTTATTTTTAGCTAACGTTTCGATTTGCATAGCTTCTTTTGCATAAATCTTTTCTGAACCGTCTATGGAATCTGGATCCACCTCTAAAACAGCTGTACTAAATGCTTTGCCTTCACCAGTAGCTGTAACTACATAACGTTGTTTTTCTTTTTCGGTAGCTTTTTTTTGCACGATAACAGCTTCACCTTCTATATCTAACACTTCATTATCAACAGAAACTACGTAATCAACACCATCAATTTGACGAATTTTATCACTCTTTTTAATTATTTTTTCAGTTCCATTTACTTCAGCAACTTTTTCGTCTTTTGCTAAAACCTCTTGCTTTTTATTTACCAAAACGATTTGCCCTCCGGGTGGAACTATTACATCCTTATCATTTATTTTCTGCACTTTACTACCGTAATCAGCAATAACCTCTTCATCATTTAATGTAATCGTAATTTGTTCAGGTTTAACAGGCGGTCGATTTGGATCTTTTACTGGTAAAACAACAACATATTCACCAGTTTCGTTATCAACTAATCCGTCACGTATTTCACCAGTTTGTTTATCGGTAACAGAAATACTCCCATTTTTCACAGGGTCTCCATTTTCATCTTTTAAGGTCCCTTTCATCATTACCACTTTTTCTGGTCTTGCCTCTTCATAAAGCGGGAAAGAAACCAGCTGTAAACCTCCATTACTTGCAACGCCCTGGTCACCACTTGTGAAATATGCTTTTTTACCATCTAAGCTTACAATCATTCCGTGCTCGTCCTTTTCTGAATTTATTGGATAGCCAATATTAATTGGTTTAATCCAATTACCATTTACATCCATACGCGTATAAAAAATGTCAAAACCTCCAATTCCTGGATGTCCGTCAGAAGAAAAGTATAAAGTTTTACTATCTGTATGTAAAAAAGGAGTTTTCTCATGACCTTTTGTATTGATCATGTCACCCATATTGATTGGTTCCGACCAAGAACCATTTGGTAATTTATTACAATAAAATAAGTCCATAGTTAACATTTCATCATCACCTGAAAAACGAGCTGTGCTTGAAAGCCTTACCGAAGAAAAAACCAACATTTTACCATCTGATGAAATTGTTGGTTGGCCTTCCCAAGTTGGTTGACCTTGCTCGTTATTTATTGCTCCACAACTTTTCAATGCCGTCCAAAAACCATTTTTATATTCCGATTTTAACAGCTCTGTATTCTTATATCCATGTCTTTCTTTTAATGGAGTAATTAAAACATTTGCTGTTACATACATTGTTTTATTATCAGGTGTTAAGCAGGCTCCACCCAATCCAACTAGTTGGTTATTACTGCTTATATCTAAAATTGGCTCCATGTGCATGTTAAATGGTTGCCCTAAAGACATACCACGTGAAAATGAGTCCAAACTAAAGGCTCTACTTCTTGTGAAATATTCTTTATCATCATTTCCTATTGTTCCTGGAGGCAACAAAATATCAGGTGGTGTGTTTCTTTTTCGTGTAAAGAAAACCCATTCATTATCAGGTGATAACATTGGTAAATACTCATCATGCTCCGTACTTACACCTTTTACATTTCTAGGATCAAAATCAACAGGATTAGCCAATAGATCACGTTTAATAAAATATTCAGCAGATAAATTTTCTGCTATTTTTTTATACTCATTTGGTGGTTCAGATTCATTATCAAGATATTGCATAAAATAGTTAGCCGCTGTTTTAAAATCTCCTTCTTCATGGTTCATTCTACCCAACCAATAGTACGCTAAATGACCTTTGTATGAAGGACAAATTTCAGACAATTCATTAAACCATTTTTTAGCATTTGCTTTAACTCTAGCTCGAACATTAGGTTGCATTGCACGGTAAGCCGTATGATGGTAATGCTCAGCTATAAAAGCAATTAAATCCGGATAATTTGAATATTTCTTCGCTAACTCTTTCATTTCTGAAATCGTCCCATTTCTATCCATTGGATAATCTAAGTCTCTCATTTTGAAAAACTTTTTCTCGGCTTTTTTATTATTAAACTCTGCACAGTTCCTTTCAGACTGAGCACAGACAGTAGTAATTAAGAGCACATTTATTATGATAGCTATTAGTTTGTTCACACTCTATTTATGTTATTTATCTTTGTAATCTAAAGATGCACCTAATCTTAAATTGTCCTTAAAATCCTAAACCCTTTTTTTTGAATAAATCTCTCGCTTTATTCTTAACATCATCCTTTGCTTTTTCTTTTACCTTATCAGTTTCAGCTTTCACTTTCTCCTGAGCTTCTTTTTTTAATCGCTCAACTTCAGCTTGAGCCTTTTCTTCCGTTTCCATTTTTAATCGATCGGCTTCGTTAAGTACCTTTTCTTTTACTTTATCAATCTCCTCTTTTACCTTTTCTTTTGCTTCGGCAATTTTTTCCTTAACTACGGCTTTACCTTGATTCTTAATAGATGATTCTCCACCTCTTCCTGAAGGCATAACCTTGTATTTAGGTTTTTCCATTGTACCAGTTACAATCACATCAAGATTAATAAATTCACCTAGTGAAACATCCATGCCATTTTTACCAGCAAGACCTTCTGCAAAAGAAACTAGTCCATTTGCTCCAACACCTAATTCATCCCTAGGTATTTTTAAAGCATATTTATATTCTAAAGCATTATCAAAAGATGTCCAACCACTTACCACTCCTTTTATGTTTCCTAAATTCAATTTAAATGGTTCAGTATATAATTTCCCATCTTTAAACTCATAAGTAACTTTAATATCTTCCGCTTTAATTTTATCAAACTTCTCTTTCCTAATTTTTAAAGCATCCATTAAATTTTTCCAACCATCTGTTTCTGAAAAACCTAAATTTGTTGTACTTAAATAACCTTTACCATTCATTGTTGAATAAATAGGTGTTAAACTATCGGAAAGATTAGATGTAAATTTAAAATCTGTATGAAATTTTCCATTTGCTTTTTCAGCGATTGGAACCATTTCTTTAATCGGATTAAAGGCTTTATAAGCATTTCTAATCTCCATATCATCAATGCTAAAATCTAAACTAGTTGAAGGATGAGCCATGTTAACTGTATTATAATCTCCGTCCATTTTAAGCACACCATCAAATATTCTCATTGAGGCTTCATTAAAATGTGCAATTCCACCTTCTAAAACTATTTGTCCTTTAAAGTCATCAATTGGCATATCTTCAAAATCAATCTTTTTAAAATTAGAAGCCAATACAAAGTTTACATTCTTAGGGATTTCGAATACCTCCAATGGTTCTTCGGATTCAATTGAATCACTAATTGCTTGAGCTCTAATCATCGCCATACTAGCTTCATCTATTTCTCCAACAACTAAAACTTCAACAGTATCTTCTTCCATTAATTCATTTAAATCAAAGTAATCAGATTTAAGATTAAAACGTCCAACAATTAAAGAATCTTTAAATACATAAGTTAAGATGTTATCAATTCTTCCGTTTGCAGTTAAATCACTCTTTCCTAAACGCATATCAAAATTACTTACCTCTAGATAATGTGATGAGAAATTTAAATAACCAGTTTTGATAAGCGTAGCAGGTAAATCGGGTGTATTGTACAAAAGATTATCAAAAATAACTTGACCACCAGCTTTAAATTCTTCATACTTTTCATTTTCAATCGAACTTAATTTCCCCGCAAAATCAAGATTAACGTTTAAGCCACCTTTAAGCTCTTCTCCTTCTTCCATCGGGATTGCTTTAGCAAGATTTTCTAATCGGAATTTTGATTTTATAGACACTTTCATTGTTGGATCAGACTCAACATTGGTTAAAAAATATTTAATATCAATTGGATTCTTAGCCAGTTCTAAATGGAACAATTTTAAATCAACTTCAGTATGATCAATTATTCCGTCTTTATTGTTAATCGCTAAGTCCATTTGAATATTATCCACAGCTTCAGGTAAGTCTGGGTATTTTAAATAAGCGTCATTAATTTCAAAATTGACATCAAAACCAGGTAAATCCTCATCAGTCATTTTACCTTTTAAATGCGCACCTAAGTTAAAAGTACCTTTTGTTTCTACTCCTTCTAAATCCGATAAGTAAGCGGCGGGAATAAGAGATAAAACATCTTTAAACTTATTGTCTTTTGCCGTAATTGCTAAATCAAAGTACATGTCATCTGGCATTCCCATTGTTCCGTCTACTCCTATTTTTAGTTCATTTAACTTAATCAATGTTTCTTTAAACTGAAAAGCCATTGTAGCTAAATCAGCTTTCATCATTAAGTTAGATTCGAACTTTAAGTTATTCGCTAATCGTTCTCCTTCTAAATCAAATAAAATAGAATTAATTGTTGAATTAATATTTATATCTGTTGAATCATTTACCATGATTAAACTTCCTGATTGATTAAATCCTTTGACAATAGCAACCATTTCTGATTGTAGGTCAACATATGAGAGATTTACATTATTGATTGAAAATGACTCTAAGCCCGTAATTAAATCACCTTCCTCTGTTACTTCTTCATCAACCCCCTCAGTTTCCTCTTCAACCACTATTGAATCTTCAATTGCGATATCCCAGTTTGCTTTGCCATCTTTTAAAACCTTCGCATTTGCTGTTAAATCATTAATATTAAAACTAGAAACAACATAACGACCATTAATAACGCTCCCCAAATCCAACTCTAAGTTTATGTTTCCAATATGTGCTAAAGTATCTCCATCAAAAGGTGCTTTGTTGATAACACTTACATCATTAATTTCAAAAGTAAAGCTTGGAAATGATGCTATTAACGACAAATCAAAATCACCAAAATCAACTTTAGCATTTACAGAAGCGTTGGCTATTTCCTTTACTTTTTCAACGATTTGATCTTTAAACAAAATTGGAATAGTAATTAGTGATAATATCAACAAAAACACTAATATTCCAACAATCTTTAATAACTTTTTCACTGTTTTCATTTTAATATATTTAATCAATTTTAATTAACGACTGATTTAATCTTTAATTGCCCTATTTGTTTTGCTATTACAGTGGAAACCATTGCGTCACCGGTTACATTGACTACCGTTCTGCACATATCTAATAATCTATCAACTCCTAATATTAATCCTATACCTTCCATAGGAACGCCTAATTGACCTAAAACAATTGCTAACATCACCATTCCTGCTCCAGGAACTGCTGCAGAGCCGATACTTGCAAGAGTAGCTGTTAAAACAATAGTAAGCTGATCCATCATTGTTAAATCAAAACCCATTACATTGGCTATAAAAACTGCAGCAACTGCTTGATAACAACTTGTACCATCCATATTAATGGTAGCTCCCAAAGGCAGCACAAAACTAGTAACTTCTTCACTCACCCCAACATTATTTTTAACACAGTCCATTGTAACAGGTAAAGTAGCAGCACTTGAACTTGTAGAAAATGCCAATAACTGAGCTGGTGAAATAGATTTTAAAAATTGCAATGGATTTACTTTTGCAAACACCCATAAAATAAGAGGATATAAAACCAATGCTAATAATACCAAAGCAAATATTACACTTATAAAGTACCCTCCAATTCCAATAATTAAATCACCAAAATGTTTGCTGTTTTGTACAAAAACATTTGATATCAAGGCAAAAGTTCCAATTGGAGCTAGGTACATAATAAAATCAACCATTTTAAGAACAACCTCATTTACGCCTTCAAAAAACTTTTTAACTGGTTCTGATTTATCAGATTTAATAGATATTAAAGCTATTCCAAAAAGGATTGCGAAAGTAATAACTTGTAACATGTTTTTATTCATAGACGCAGCTCCCACAATATTTTTAGGAACTAAATCAATTAAAAACTGTAGTGGACCACTTTCCTTAACTTTCTGGGCTGAACTAATATTCTTTTCAGCTTGATTTGAATATGCACTAATAAGATCTTTTCCTGCCTCCACAGTTAACGATTCCCAAGGTTTAAATCCATTCACAACCAATAAACCAACTGAGACTGCAATTATAGTTGTAATTACATAAAAGCCAATTGCTCGACCTCCAATACTCCCTAGTTTAGTAAAATCTTTTAATCCCGCAATTCCATTAACCAAAGAGAATAAAACGAGCGGTACTGCAATTAGTTGTAAGCTGTTCACAAAAATAGTTCCCCATGGTTTTACCCAATGAGCTGTAAATTCTTGAATTGCCTCAACTAAGCTAGTTGTATCAACAAAAATACTTACTCCTCCACCATATATTACTCCAAATATTAAACCTGTTAAAATTTGCCAATGCAGTGGGAATTTTCTTTTCATTATAGAATATTGCTAAGCTTATTTGTTTTTGAAAGCATAATGTAATCCAGAATAGTAATTGCTGCCATTGCCTCTACAATAGGTACAGCTCTTGGCACTACGCAAGGGTCATGCCGACCTTTTCCGGAAACAGTAACTTTATCGCCATCCTCATTCACCGAATCTTGATCGATCATTATTGTAGCAACTGGTTTAAATGCAGTTCGGAAATAAATATCTTGTCCGTTAGAAATTCCACCTTGTATTCCACCCGAATTATTTGTTTTTGTGTTTAATACACCATCAACAGTTTCGAAAATGTCGTTGTGTTCTGACCCCCTTTGCTTCACACCCTCGAAGCCTGAACCATATTCAAAACCCTTAACAGCATTTATCGATAGCATAGCTTTACCTAATTCGGCATGTAATTTATCAAAAACGGGTTCTCCAATTCCAACGGGAACATTTTTAACAACACAATCAACAACTCCTCCAATTGTATCACCTGATTTTCGAACTTGCATTATGTAGTCAATCATTGTTTCAGCTACAGATTCATCTGGACATCGAACAATATTATTTTCAATTTTCGATAAATCTACTTCATTAAAGGACTGTTTCATCTGAATTGAGCCAACCTGAGAAACATAAGCATTAATAGTAATCCCAAAATTCTTTAATACCAATTTAGCGATCGAACCAGCAACTACTCTCGCTACAGTTTCTCTAGCAGAAGATCTTCCACCACCTCTATAATCTCTTACACCATACTTTTCTGAAAAGGTGTAGTCTGCATGAGATGGACGAAATTTATCTTTTATATGATCATAGTCTCTTGATTTTTGATTGTCGTTTTCGATTACAAAACCGATTGAAGTTCCTGTTGATATTCCCTCGAATATTCCCGAATAAAAAACGACTTTATCTCCCTCCTTCCTTTGTGTAACTATTTTACTTTGACCAGGCCTTCTTCTGTCTAATTCAGCCTGTATAAATTCTTCATCAATTTCAACCCCAGCTGGGCATCCATCAATTACTCCTCCTAAACCTTTACCGTGTGATTCTCCAAAAGTGGATACTCTAAATATGTTTCCAAAAATACTTCCTGCCATAGTTGTGTGAAATTAGTAAAATTCAATAGCTTAGCCCCATGTATCATTCAAAATTTATCACCAAAAACGGTAGTTTTTTCAACCACATAAAATCAGCAACAAAACAGCAGTACTTTTTAATGTTAAAAATTTTAGTTTTAAGTTCTTTATTTTTAACCAGTTGTAATGATCAAAAGTTAAAAACAGGCTTTATAGACATAAATGATATTTATAAGGAATATCATCTGTCGATAGCCTTTGAAGAGTTGATAAAAAACTTTGAAAATAATGCCGCTAGTGATTTACTCGCTTCACAAGCCGAAATTAACCAGTTAAGAGATTCTTTATCTAGGTTAAAAAATGAAAATATTGAAATTGATCAATCCACTTTAAAACATTTCTACGAAATCAAACTTAAATTTGAAAAATCAAAACAAAATTCATTGTCTGGTATTCAAGATTCAATTAAAATCTATCGAGAAAAATTAAATCAAGATATCAATAGAAAAATTTATCATTTTGCGCAAAAAAAAGGGTATGATTACGTGTACTCTCCCGCCGGAAGTGGTGCGTTTATGTACGCAGATTCAAGTTTAAACATAACTAAAGAAGTCATTAAACACCTTAATAAATAAGGAGTTAGGTTATACAAAAACATTTGTGTAAAAGACATTGATATTAAAAAACTGAGATGGTTCTTTTTTTACTAATTTTGACCTTCAAATTTAAAACACCTTATTATGGGATGGTTTAAGAGAATGAAAGATAACATTGCTACGCCTACAATAGCTAAAAAGGAAACTCCTGAAGGGCTTTGGCATCAATGTAAAAAATGTAAAACAATGATGACTGCTGAAGAGCATAAGGAGAACCTATGGGTTTGTCCTACTTGTGAGCATCATGAAAGAATTAATTCTACGGAATATTTTTCGTTTTTATTTGATGGCGGGAAATATTCGGAATTAAGTCCAAAACTAATTTCTGGAGATCCCTTAAAATTTGAGGACACAAAAAAATACAAAGACAGGTTAAAAGCCGCTAAAGCGAAAACAGGTTTAACAGATGCTATTACTACTGGTTATGGTAAAATGGAAGATGTTGATGTAGTTATTGCTTGTATGAATTTCAACTTTATTGGGGGCTCTATGGGATCTGTTGTTGGAGAGAAAATTTCAAGAGCAATTGATCATTGTATTAAGTACAAAAAACCGTTTATATTAATCTCTAAATCAGGCGGAGCTAGAATGATGGAAGCTGCATTATCATTAATGCAAATGGCAAAAACATCTGCTAAGTTAAGTTTACTTGCAGAAGCAAAACTACCATTCATTTCGTTTTTAACTGATCCAACAACTGGTGGTGTTACAGCCTCTTATGCAATGTTAGGTGATATTAATATTAGCGAGCCTAATGCATTAATTGGATTTGCTGGACCTAGAGTTGTTAAAGAAACAATTGGTAGAGATCTACCAAAAGGATTTCAAACAGCCGAGTTTGTTTTAGAACATGGTTTCCTTGATTATATCGTTGAAAGAAAAGATATGAAAGCAAAACTAGCACAATCTATTAGATTATTCATGAATTAATTAAGCATGAAAAGTATACGAAAAAGCCCCTAGATTTCTAGAGGCTTTTTTTGTGTGTTTAATTTTTAACTTATTCATATTTAACTGGTGTTTTACCATTTTTGTACAGCTTAGGAGTTGATTTTTTAGATGAACTACTTGATGAAGAAGAACTACCCGAAGAAGAAGAAGAAGAAGAAGAAGAAGAACTTCTGTTTGAATACCAGGATGAACGTCTGCTTGATGAAGGGGAC
>JAQXEE010000150.1 GCA_029251005.1 Flavobacteriales bacterium
TGCTTAAATGAAGTACTTTGCATCTTTTTTTGATACTGAGCTAAATCTTCTTTTTTCTCTAAATTGAGTAACTCTTTAAGATATGTAAAATCATTTACTGGATTCGTAGCCATATTTCAAAGATATGTTGAATTCTTATGTTATATTTGGTAAGCTCTTAGAAAAGGAATTGAATGGCTGTGACAAAGCAAAAAATTACTCAACTTTTACTTAGTGGAACGGACGAAAGAACGATATCCAGTGAAAAAGGTCTCTCTAATTACGGTATCGCGTTTGATGATGATAATTTAATCAACAGAGGATCATGTACTTGCAATCTTATCACTGATAATCATATCGAATATTTACAAAATAAAATTTCTGGAAACGAAACGAATGCAGACTGGGCTTCTCTTGTAAACGAGGTTCAGGACGGCATCAAAATGGAAATTTCAGGAACTACAGATACCAACTACGAAGTGTTCTTTGGACCTTCAGGTACTGATGTTGTTTACTTTCCTTTATTATTTTCAAGAGAACGTTTTCCAGATAAAAAGATCCTTAACATCGTTACATGTATCGAAGAATTAGGATCGGGTACATTGTTTGCCGGTCAAGGGAAATACTTCGCAGGAACGAGCCAATTCGGAAAAAAAATCCCAAAAGGTGAAGCTATAATTGATCAACAGTACATTGATACTGAATATTTAAGTGCTCGTTGTGCCAAAGGAACAATTGAAAACCCAAAAGATAACTTAAAAGATTTAATTGAGTCAAACCCCGACCTTAATATAATAGTTAGCTTGGTTGTTGGTTCTAAATCTGGAATTGAAGATAATTTATCATGGATTGATGAATTGAATGCCGACAACGTTCTTTGGAATGTTGATATGTGTCAATTCAGGCATAGTCCAGAATTAATCGAAAAGCTAACTTCAAAAGGCGTTTCGGTTATGATTACCGGTTCTAAATTTTATCAAGCACCTCCTTTTTGTGGTGCAATATTGATTCCTGAAAGATGGATGAAAAGAATTGAGCATTTAAATAAATTAAAACACTTTGATCTTTTCGATCAAGTGTTCTCAAAATTCGATCTTCCTGAAATCCTAAGAAGTAAAACAAATCTTCCTTCAGAAATTAACAAAGGTGGTGTAGTAAGGTGGTTAGCAACTTTAAACTCAATTAACACGTTGAGAGCTATTGGTAAACCACAAATTGAAAGTATTATAAAAGATTGGAATAATGTTGTCAATAATGAACTCGGAAAGTATGATGAATTCGTACTTATGCCGGATCAAAAAATGACAAATCCCACCATTATTTCATTTCAAGTAAAAGGTAAAAAAGGACTACTTAATCATCAAGAAATGAGAAAGTTATTCTTTTTAATAGTTGAAAAAAATCATAAAGGACTACCAAAAGACAGAATCTTCATTGGTCAACCTGTTGCTTACGGTAAAAAGTCGTTTTTAAGACTAGCAATTGGAGCAAATAACATTGTTGAAATGAACGAAAGAGGTGCTGCTGAATTCGAAATAGACAAGCGAATTATTGCTATTGTTAAAGAAAAACTAATAGAATTTGAAATCAATCAGTAAATCAACTGCTGAGAAATTATACGCTGCAGCAAAAGCAAAAGGATTAACCAGTACAAAAGCTGATTTCGTTTATTCCAAAGAAGCTTTAGATTATCGCTTATCATTACTGCAAGATCATTTCCCTCAAAATACATTACATGCAATTGCTATTAAAACTTGCAGTGAACCCGAAGTTTTAAAGCACATTGCCTCGAAAGGTTTTGGATTAGAGGCTGCATCTATCGAAGAAGTTAAACTAGCGCAAATTGCTGGAGTTCCAAACAATAAAATAGTGTTCGACTCCCCCGTTAAGACGAGAGAAGAAATTAAATACTGTCATGAGTTTGTGAAAGGCGCATTAATTAATGTAAACTGTTTTGAAGAAATAGAACGCTATCCAGCCGACTTTAAAGGAAAACTAGGATTACGTATTAATCCGTTAATTAACGTTGATACCGATAAGAATTTAAACGTTTCTAAGCTTAATTCAAAGTTTGGTATACCAATCACCCAAAAAGATCAAATATTCAAAGTATTAACTGAATCGAATAGGTTCACAGCAATTCATTTTCACATAGGATCTGGAATATCAGACTTCGCTCCTAACTTAAAAGCCTTTCAAGTAATTACTGATTTAGCTTCCGAAGTTAACGCAATAAGAACTAAAAAAGGATTTAAAAATAAGATTGACACAATTGATATTGGCGGAGGAATCGACTTTGATTTAGAGTCGGAAACAATAGGCATAAAAACCTTTTGTACAGCTTTAAAAGAAATAAACAAAAACACTGATTTTAAAATAGTTACTGAATTCGGAAAGTTTATTCACGAAAAAAATTCATTCGCAATATCTACAGTAGAATACATCACAAAAAACACTCCCGAATCTCACAACGCCTTCATCCATATTGGCGCAGATTTGTTTCTAAGAAAGATATATTCTCAAATGGATATAAACTATCCCATTTCCGTTTTAGGAAAAGAAGGCGAAGATCAAACGTATAGAATCGTTGGTCCGTTGTGTTTCGCTGGAGATGTACTATTTGAATCAGTAAAACTTCCGTTTCTGGAGGAAGGAAATCAAATAATACTGTTCAATACTGGAGCAAATACAATATCCATGTGGTCAAGGCATTGTAGCCGTGAGGAAGTGAACTTTGTTTTTGTTTAAGTTTGGAGAATCGGTCAAAATCAGAAAACCTAATTGAAACTTCTTCCTCTAAGAAAAAGTATTATCTAATTACATTTATTTCAAAAAGAATACTTAGCACGCGTCACAACTCTAAAACAAAACTACACCCTATTCTAGGGTATTATATCGTGAACTAAAATGGAAAAAAAACTACTTTTTCACACGAATTTACCGGTAAATAAATATCAACAATATCATTCAAGCAAAGGCCATTATATGCAGATCAAACACATCTTTTGAAGATTCTGTAAATGCGTTTTTGAAACTGTATTTAAAGCATGTTTAAGTAAAACATGACATCTTGTTTCAATAATGAGATTTCACAACTTTCTTTAGTAAGTAACTCTTTAAGCTCATCACTATCTGTAACGAAAACATGCGCCTGATCAACCAATCAAATACCTGAGGTGTAATGAGGTGTATAATATTAAAATTAACCATAAAAAAAGAGTGGTTTTCATGCAAATAATCAAATGCTTCCACTTAATTCTACTTTCTCTGAATAGTTACTTTCCAATCCTATAAAAACCGTAACAAATTAAAGACTTAATGTTAATAAATACAAGGCTTTCCCCTCCTTTTCTACTTAGTTTTTGGTTAATTTTATTAAATACCCGAAAAATCATGTTTTATGGCTGAATATACTGAGGATAATATTCGATCTCTCGATTGGAAAGAGCACATCAGGCTAAGACCAGGGATGTACATTGGAAAACTAGGTGATGGAACTCAGCCAGATGATGGTATTTATATTCTTCTGAAGGAAGTTTTAGACAACTCTATTGATGAGTTTGTTATGGGGAATGGGAAAATTATAGATGTTAAAATTCGTGAACGTAAAGTAACTATTCGCGATTATGGACGTGGAATACCATTGGGTAAAGTGGTTGACTGTGTATCTAAGATTAACACTGGAGGGAAATATGATTCAAGAGCGTTTAAAAAAACCGTTGGTTTAAATGGAGTTGGTACAAAAGCTGTAAACGCTTTATCTACATGGTTTGAAGTAACTTCTGTAAGAAATGGGCAACAAAAACTAGTTGTTTTTGAAACTGGTGAATTGGTTGAGGACAATGAAGTTGTTCCCACTTCAAATCGAAAAGGAACAAAAACTAGCTTTATTGCCGACGAAAAAATATTTAAAAACTACAAATACCTTACACAACATGTTGATAAGATGTTGTGGAATTACGTTTACCTAAACCCAGGTTTAACAATTAATTTCAACGGTGAGAAATACCAAAGTGATAATGGTTTAAAGGATTTACTGGAAAGCGTATTAAGTGCCGAAGCTCTTTACCCTACTATTCATTTAAGAGGCGACGACATTGAAGTTGCCATTACCCATGCAAAAAAATATGGAGAGGAATATTACTCGTTTGTAAACGGACAACATACTACTCAAGGGGGAACCCATCAAGGTGCGTTCAGAGAGGCTTTAGTTAAAACTATTCGTGAATTTTACGGAAAAAACTTTGACGCTCAGGATGTTCGTCAAAGTATTGTTGCAGCTGTTGCTGTTAAGGTAATGGAACCTGTTTTTGAATCTCAAACTAAAACAAAGTTGGGATCCACAGAGATTGAACCAGGTGGTCAATCAATGAAGGCCTTTGTCGCCGATTTCTTAAAGACAAAATTGGATAATTTTCTACACAAAAACCCTGCTACAGCAGATAAGATATTACGTAAAGTTCAACAAGCAGAAAAAGAAAGAAAGGAACTTTCAGGAATAAGAAAACTGGCAAGGGAACGTCAAAAGAAATCGTCTCTTCACAACAAAAAACTTAGAGATTGTAGATCGCACGCTCAAGATGGATCTGATCTAGCTGGAGATACAATGCTCTTTATCACAGAGGGAGATTCAGCATCTGGATCTATTACAAAATCGAGAAACGCTAAAACACAAGCTGTATTTAGTTTAAGAGGAAAACCTTTAAATTGCTACGGTTTAACTAAGAAAATTGTTTATGAAAACGAAGAATTCAACTTATTACAAGCTGCTCTAAACATCGAAGAATCCATTGAAGATTTACGATATGAAAAAATTGTAATTGCTACGGATGCGGATGTTGACGGAATGCACATTAGATTATTGTTAATTACATTTTTCCTTCAATTCTTTCCTGAAGTAATTCAGTTAGGACATCTCTATATACTTCAAACTCCGCTATTTAGAGTTAGAAATAAGAAAGAAACTAGATATTGCTACTCTGATCAAGAGCGTCAACAAGCTTTATTGGATTTGGGAAAAAAGCCTGAAATTACACGATTTAAAGGTTTAGGTGAGATTAGTCCAGATGAATTTGGTGAGTTTATCGCTCCGGACAAAATTAGACTGGATCCTATTGTTATTGGGAAGGACACGAAAATTGACGAAATGTTAACTTTCTATATGGGGAAAAACACCAAGGACAGACAAGATTTTATTATCGACAACTTAAAAATCGAACAAGATATCGCTGAACTTATTGAAGAAGAGAAGAATATAGATAAAACGGCATAGCATAAACTTGCGCAAATTATGAGTGACGACATTAATAACGACGACGAAAATTACGAAGAGTTTGAAAGTGAAAACCTTGACGGCGATGAAGGTGAAGATGATGGTCAGGCTTCAGGACTAGAGGATGCGATGTTAATTTCTGGTTTTTACAAGGAATGGTTTTTAGATTACGCTTCTTACGTAATCTTAGAAAGGGCTGTACCCCACCTTAACGATGGTTTAAAACCTGTACAACGCCGAATCCTTCACTCAATGAAAGAAATTGAAGACGGTCGGTATAACAAGGTTGCAAACGTTGTTGGTAACACAATGAAGTATCACCCACATGGTGATATGAGTATTACAGACGCAATGGTTCACATTGGTCAGAAGGATCTTTTGATCGATATGCAAGGTAACTGGGGTAATGTGCTAACGGGTGATCGTGCTGCTGCTGCTCGTTATATTGAAGCTCGATTAACCAAGTTTGCGCTTGAAGTTATTTTCAATCCGAAAACAACAAAATGGAGAGATTCCTATGATGGAAGAAACAAAGAACCAGAAACATTACCTGTAAAGTTTCCTTTATTACTCGCGCAAGGAGTTGAAGGAATTGCTGTTGGCTTGTCTTGTAAAATTCTACCACATAACTTTAATGAATTAATTGACGCCTCTATCGCAAGATTAAAAGGCAGAAAAATAGCTATATATCCTGATTTCCCTACTGCAGGAATGATCGATGTAAGTAATTATAACGATGGTATACGTGGAGGGAAAATTAGATGTAGAGCTAAAATTATAAAGGAAGATAAAAAAACATTAGTAATTACTGAAATCCCTTTTGGAACCACTACAGGCTCACTTATAGACAGTATATTAAAAGCAAACGACAAAGGTAAAATCAAGATTAAAAAAGTTGAAGATAACACATCTGCTAACGTAGAGATTATTATTCACCTTGCCCCGAATATTTCTCCAGACAAGATGATTGATGCGCTGTACGCTTTTACAGATTGTGAATCGAGCATCTCTCCTAACTCAGGTGTAATTTCAGAGGAACGTCCAAAATTTCTGGGTGTTACTGAAATTTTAAAACAAAACACAGAAAGCACTAAACAATTATTAATTAGAGAATTAAAAATTAGACTAGGTGAGTTGAACGAGCATTGGCACTTTAACTCATTAGAAAAGATTTTTATTGAAAATAGAATTTACCGCGATATTGAAGAGTGTGAAACTTGGGAAGCTGTAATTGAAGCAATCGACATTGGCTTAAAACCATATAAAAAACTGTTTAACAGGACTATAACCGAAGAAGATATTGTTAGATTAACAGAGATAAAGATTAAGCGTATTTCTAAATTTGATGCTTTTAAAGCTGATGAAGCAATAAACAGAATTGAAGAAGAAATGAAGCAAATCCAATATGATTTGGATAATATTATCGACTACGCCGTTGATTACTTTAAATCTTTAAAGAAGAAGTTTGGGGCGGATAAGCAACGAAAAACTGAGATCAGGACTTTTGAAAACATTGACGCCTCGAAGGTTGTTGTAGCAAATCAAAAATTGTTCGTTAACCGAGAAGAAGGATTTGCTGGTTTTGGTATGAAGAAGGATGAGTTTGTTATAGACTGTTCAGACATAGACGACATTATCGTTTTTACAGCTGATGGTACCATGATGGTTTCTAAAATTCAAAACAAGGCTTTCTTTGGTAAGCAAATTATTCACATTGGTGTTTGGAAAAAAGGCGATAAGCGAACTGTTTACAACACTATTTACCAAGATGGTAAAAAAGGTCGCGTAATGGTTAAGCGTTTCTTAGTAAACTCTATTACAAGGGATAAAGAATACAATATCACTAAAGGTACTCCTGGATCAAAAGTAGCCTACTTTACCGCTAATCCTAATGGAGAAGCTGAAGTTGTAAATGTTATTTTAAAACCAATACCTGGAGTTAAGAAGTTTAATTTTGATTATGACTTCAGTCCTTTAGCTATAAAAGGTAGAGCGACTCAAGGTAATACATTATCGAAATACCCTGTCAAGAAAGTCACCCTTAAGGAAAGTGGTGTTAGCACGCTAGCTGCTCGTAAAATATGGTATGATGAAACGGTTAGGAGGTTAAACACAGATGAACGTGGCCAATTCCTTGGTGACTTTAAAGGAGAAGACAAAATCTTAACCATTAACTCTGACGGATCCTATAAACTTCACAGTTTTGATTTATCGAATCACTTTGATGAGGAGATGCTCACTATTGAAAAGTTAAACCCTGATAAACCCTTAAGTGTAGTTTACTTTGATGGCGAGAAAAGTCAGTTTAACATTAAACGTTTCTTAGTAGAAATTACTGACAGAAAAGTTTCTTTTATTACCGAACATGAAAAGTCTTATTTGGAGATTACGTCTACAGATTGGAAGCCGATGATTGAAATTGTTTTTAAAAAAATAAAGGGAAAAGAAAAAAAACCTGAAATAATTAACGTTGAAGAATTCATCTCCACTAAAGGACTGAAAGCCATAGGGAAAAGACTCACTACTGCAAGTGTTAAGTTAATAAATTTATTGGATCCAATTCCTGCTCCAGAAATGGAATTTGGAGATGAAATTAAAGAAGATAAACCTGAAGACGGTGACGATTCCGCTACTTCTCAAGCAACTTTAGATTTTGAATGATTTTAAACTAGTATACGATTTTCTAAACGACCCCAATACTTTTTCATGGGCTGATAAAATGCTAATCCCAATGGCTGGGATATTATTAATCTCCTACCTTTTTAAGAAAAAAATTAAAAAGTTTAGGGTTTGGGTAATTATACTAACCATATTTTCAAGTGGGGTTTCAATATTTGCTACCACTCTGGAATATACAGGATACGCTGATACTATTAAAGCGATAGAAAAAGGAGAAACGCTTGTGGTTGAAGGTGAAGTCACCAACTTTAAACACTTAGACGATAAAAATCACTCATCTGGAGAATCATTCAAAGTTAACGGGGTTAAATTTATTTATTCTGATTACCATAGGATACATGGTTATCATCACACTTGTTCTTTAGGTGGAGTGATTTGTGAAGACGGCCAAGTAATTCGATTATCTTATATTAAAGACAATTTATTTAACAGAATTATCAAGCTAGAGCTAGCAGAGTAAAGTGTAAAGAATTATTTTATTTCCAGCACAAGGCAAATTAAGAGTATTGTTAACTTAAAAAAAATAAGTCCTCAACTTAATAACTTGGCTTGGTCCTACTCGTAAAAAACAAACAGAAAGATTGCGAAAAGTACCTAAAGTATTTTGAGTATACTTCAAAAGCATCTCCCATTTTCCTTAAATAATTTTCAAACAGCTTTGCAAGAGTAAAAGAAAGTTAAGACTAATTAACTTTTTAAGTTATATGTTCACCATAACTATTTGGTTATATATAATAAACAAATAAAGCCTATTCGTGAAAATTAGGATGTAATAACCTATGCTTATAGTTCGAACTTCAAAAATATCTTGTTGTGAGAACAATAGCAAATAAAGTAAACCGTATTATGATTTAGTCGTTAATATTTTTGTTGTAGATAATCTGGTTACAATTGCTAATTATGTAGCTAAATTAAAATCATTTGATTCGTAGCAATTAAATTCACTGGCTATGCCTCTAAAAAACGCAAAATAACGTCTATAGTTAAATCTTATCTTTTTGTCTTAAAACAAGTTATAAAATAGTCTATCTAAAATTATTAAGCTTCTTTTTTGTTAAATTCACTTGAAATTATAGCAAAAGATATCCTTTGAAATCAAAATTCAATAAAATTAGCAAACAACTCTTAATCAACGTATTAATTTTGATTTGTTTATTATTTATAGTTGAAGGTATTTTTAGAGTAAAAAACTACCTCCCTTATCAATCCATCCCGCCTGAAGTCACTGTCTCCCCATCTGGCGGATTTTATGACAAAGACAGTTTATTGGGATACAAACACAAGCCTGGTAAATTTGATATTAAACTTAAAAAGAACTTTTCTTTTTCGAGTAGCCATGATACTTTAGGTTTAAGAATTACACAATATGAAAAGGACTCTTTGATACGTCCTGAGATTTGGATAATGGGCTGTTCCTTTACGCACGGTTGGTCTGTAAACGATCAGGAAACTTTCCCTTGGATTATTCAGTCAAAACTAAAAAAACATAAAATTGTTAACTGGGGAACCAGTGGTTATGGTACAATACATTTCTATCTTCAATTAAAAAAGGCTTTAGAGAAAAGTATTCAGCCTGAAATCGTTGTATTAAATCACGCAAATTTTCATTTTGATCGTAATGTTTTTTCTTATTTTCGTAGAAGGCTTGTTTCGTCATCCAATCATCTCGGTGACTTAAACCAACCATTCGGAATTATTGATTCAGATGGAGAACTCATTATAAATCAATCGAAAGTAATTTACAATCCATGGCCACTCGCTAGAAAATTGGCATTTATATTCTATTTACAAAAGAAAATCGAATACTTTAGAGATCAATCTAAAAATGACCAACAAGTTACTACTCTCCTCTTAAAGAAGATTGTTAAACTCTGTAAGCAAAAGAATATTCAGTTACTTATAACTAACATATGGGGCGACAAAACCTACATTAAAGAGTTTAGTTCCACTTACCAAATTCCATTTGTGGATATTGCTGTGGATTTAAATAAAAAAGAATTTACGAATAGACCTTTTGATAGCCATCCAAGTCGCATAGCTCACCAAGAATACGCAAAAAAACTACTTGATTTTTTTACTTCAAGAGTTCTAAAATCGACACCTTAACAAATTAAGAGGCCTAAATAATCATTCATTTATATATACTAATATTGACATGAGAAATTTACTTTTAATTGTAGTACTATTCCTTTTTAGTGTAAAGGGTTTTACGTGTACTACTTTCGTTTTGAAAAATGATAGTTCACTTTTGTTTGGGAGGAATTTAGATTGGGTTTCTGAAGACGGAATAATTGTAGTTAATAAAAGAGGAATTCAAAAAGAAGCTTTAATATTTCCTCCTGAAAAACCTGCTAAATGGATATCAAAATACGGTAGTGTTACTTTTAATCAATTTGGTAAAGAGTTTCCTTTTGGAGGAATAAATGAAAAAGGGTTAGTAGTTGAACTTATGCTTGTAGATGGTAATTACCCTGCTTTACAAGGGAAATCTGCTGTGAATGAACTCCAATGGGTTCAATATCAGTTAGACAATTCAAAGTCTATTCGCGAGGTAATAGAAAGTACACAGAAAATTGGCATTCAACAAATTAATCAACACCTCCACTTTTTGATTTGCGACAGTATAGGTAATTCGGTTGTAATTGAATTTAGCATTGAAGGAATCTTGACCTACAAAGGAACCGATTTGCCAACACCTGTCTTAGAAAACGATCTGTATTTAAAATCTGTAAATAAACATTCAAAAAATCAAACCTGTAGATTTAGTACAGCTCTTAAAATGGTTAATAGCTTTTAAACTCAAAATAATAGCAAAGCAATTGAATATTCTTTCAATATTTTAAATAAAGTTAAAATATCAGGAAGTTGGTCGATTGTTTATGACATCAAAAACATGGAAATTAATTTTAAAACAACAAATAATCAAAAAATCAGAAAAGTTAGAATTAAAAATTTTAACTTTTCATGTAAGGAGTCCAGCCTCATTTACAATATCAAAAACAATGATTTTGGAATAATTACTTCGCTCTTTTCTAGATACACTGAAAAGGTGAATAATGAAATATTTACGGGATCATTAAAAAGCAATGACATCGGCTTGCCTTCTCAAGTTTTAAATCAATTTTTCAACCTATAACAAAAGCTGTATTTGCATTGATTAAGAAACATGGTCTTAGACCCAATCTTTTGCACCTAGATAAAGCTCTATACACGCTCATTAATTCGTGTCTTTCAGGAATTTATTTATTCGCATGGCGTATAGCACAAAAAAATTGTAAGGACTATACTTGAACGTAAAAAAATACGAGCACATAAAAAAGGCTACTCAAGTGAGTAGCCTTTCAACTTTTTAAGCAGATTAGCTTATTCAGCAGCTTCTTCCGTAGGCGCTTCCTCCTCAGTTACAGCCTCTTCAGCCGGTGCAGCAGCTTCAACTTCAGCAGCTTCAACAGCAGCTTGTGCCTCTAGTAACTTTGCAGCTACAGCAGCTTCTCTTGCCTCCTTTATTTTAGTTTCGTTAGCTAAAGCTTCTTTTTCTGCTTTAACTTTTGCCTCATCATTAGATTTATTTAATGAGTCAGCTTTAGTACTTTTTTCTGTTTGCCATGCTGCAAATTTAGCATCAGCTTGGTCTTCAGTTAAGGCTCCTTTTCTAACACCACCTACTAGGTGATTTTTTAAAAGTACTCCCTCTTTAGAAAGAATTGAACGAGCAGTATCACTCATTTCAGCTCCTGTACCAACCCATTTAACTGCACTATCAAAATTCAATGATACTGTTGCTGGATCATTGTTTGGATTGTAAGAACCTAATCTCTCAATATACTTACCATCTCTTTTAGAACGCGAATCTGCTACTACAATGTGAAACAATGGAGCACTTTTTCTACCGTGTCTTTGCAATCTAATTTTTGTTGCCATAATCTTTAATGTTTGGTTACGCGTAACCGATAATAAATTAATAAATGATTTAAGCAGACAAATATCGTACTTTATTAGTTTTGAAACAACATTTAAATGAGATTTAATTAATCCTTAAAAATTAGATGGTATCACACCTTCCAACTTGGGATTGTATTTTCCTTTTTGAGTTTGCCAAAGTTTACCGTTCACAAACAAATCAAACTGAACATCAGGACCATAAGAATCTTTAGTTTGCAACTCACAAGAAACTTTACCTCCTAAGTAAGAACTTATAGAAAACTCATCTTTTTTATCATCTAACATGTTAATCTGACGATCAATGGTCACAAATTTTTCATTTGCTTTTACAAACAACTTAAACTGTACTTCTGGAGATTTACCAGATAAAATAATTTTAAGATTACACGCTTCTGATAATTTTGTGTTTTTGGATACAATTTTCTCAGGACTTCCACAAGAAATGAAAGCGAATAAAAAGCCTATCGTTATGAAAAAAAATTTAACCATCTATTATAATGAACGGTAAAAATACACAAATGGTTGCTTCTATTAGCAAAAGGGGGCTTAACTTTGTAACAATAATGATAAAACAAAATTATAATGAAGCAAAACATACTTAGATTCCTATTATTAATTGTGATAATAGGTAGTGGTGGTGCCATTGTATATGTATCATTACATTACGAACCTAACTTACCTATTTATAACCCTAGCGATATAAACCCACAACTTGTGGATAAAACTGTTAGAGGCGAAATGAGGAATCACCGTGTTGGAGATTTTAAATTAACCAACCAATTAAACAAAACAATCACTCCCGATAATTTCAAGGATAAAATATATGTTGCCTGTTTCATATTTACTACCTGTGAGGGTATTTGTCCAGCTATGACTGGAAATCTAAAAAGTGTTTACAAGGAATTTTTAAATGATGACGAAATTATGTTCCTTTCGCATTCTGTTACGCCCGAAAAAGACTCAGTTCCTGTTCTAAAAGCCTATGCTGATAAATTTGATGTGCAAAATCATCAGAAATGGCATTTCACAACTGCTCCAAGAAAACATATTTATGAATTGGCACGAATGCATTATTTCGCAGCAACCGACTCTGGAGATGGTGGTCCCTCAGACTTTGTTCACACGGAGAATTTAGTTTTAGTTGATAAAGAAAAACGTTTACGTGGTTTTTACGACGGAACAGATTATGATGAATTAGATCGCTTAAAAGAAGATATAACAAAACTTAAAGAAGAATATTAAAAATAGCCAACATGTTAATAAGACCGAGAAGAAATAGAGTTTCGAGTACAATTCGTAATATGGTTAAAGAAACCATATTACGTCCTTCAAACCTTATCTACCCTCTATTTTTAGTAGATGGAGAAAATATAAAAATTGAAGTTAAATCTCTTCCCGGAAATTACCGTTGGAGTTTAGATTTACTTTTGGGTGAAATTTCTGAGTGTATTTCATTGGGAATTAAGTCATTCGTTTTATTCCCAGCTGTTGATGATCGTCACAAAAACTCAACAGCAACATATAGCTATAACAATAACAACTTTTACCTAAAAGCCATCAAAACAATAAAGCAACAGTTTCCTGAGGTTTGTTTAATGTCAGATGTTGCAATGGATCCATACAGTAGCGATGGACATGACGGTTTAGTTAGAGATGGAAAAATCTTGAACGACGAAACGCTTCCTATCTTAGGTAAAATGGCAGTTGCCCAGGCTGAAGCTGGAATTGACATTATCGGGCCAAGTGATATGATGGATGGAAGAATTGGTTACATCAGAGAAGAATTAGATGTACACGGTTTTAAAGATGTAGCCATTATGAGTTATACTGCTAAGTACGCGAGTGCTTTTTACGGACCATTTAGAGATGCGTTAGATTCTGCTCCAAAAGCAGGTGACAAAAAATCTTATCAAATGGATCCTGCCAATTCTACTGAAGCTTTAAGAGAATCAGAATTAGATACTATCGAGGGGGCTGATTATCTAATGATCAAACCGGCGTTGAACTACTTGGATATTATCCAATTATTAAAACAAAATTCAGACCTCCCCATAGCAGCTTACCACGTGAGTGGTGAATGTGCAATGTTAACTGCCGCCGTTAACAATGGTTGGTTAGATTACGAAACCGCTATGCCCGAGGCACTACTTAGCATAAAAAGGGCTGGTGCAGATATTATAATCACCTACTTTGCTAAGGAATATGCTCGATTCATAAAAGAAGGAATTATTATGTTATAATATTATGGGCGGATACTCATTCGCCCTTTTTTCCAATCTTAATATCTTATTGATCTTTAACATTTAAAGATTTGATTAATTGATTAGTTTTACACTATGGAATTAACCTCAATTGTTTTAATAATAATGTGGCTTGGAATCCGAATTGGATTAGGACTTTTTTTTAAAAAAGCTGATTATAAATTCTGGCAAGCCTTTGTACCTATTTACTCTACGTTAATTTGGCTGAAATTAATTAAAAAACCAAAATGGTGGTTAATCCTAACATTTATTCCTGTTGTAAATATTGTTGTTGGGATAGGAATGATTGTAGATTTAATGAATTCTTTTGGAAGACGGAACGTAGTTGAACATGTCTTGAGTTCTGTTTTAGGATATATATTTCTGCCCTACATTGCACTAACAAAAGAACTAGAATATACTGGTCCCGTTGATTATTCCAATGCTACTAAAGGTAAAACAAGGGAATGGAGTGAAGCTATATTTTTTGCTGTAATTGCAGCAACTATTATTAGAACATTTACAATTGAGGCTTTTCAAATCCCTACATCTTCGATGGAAAAAACACTCCTGACGGGTGATTTCCTTTTCGTTTCAAAACTACATTACGGACCTAAAACCCCACAAACTCCGCTAGCTTTCCCTTTCATGCATCACTCTATGCCTGTGTTAGAATTGCCAGCATATTTAGACTGGATTGAATTACCATATTTTAGATTCCCTGGAATTCAAAATGTTAAAAACAATGACATTTTTGTTTTTAACTACCCAATGGAAGACTATCGACCAAACGATAAAAAAGAACATTACATTAAGCGATGTATCGCAATTGCTGGGGATACACTTAAAGTACATAATGACTCTGTTTTTATTAACGGTAGTTTATTACCACTAGCAGAAACAGCGCAGCATCAGCGATTTTTTAAAACAAAAGACAAAAATAAAACTTCAAGATGGGCAAGAGAGCATGATTTAAATATGAAAGATGTTGGATTTCCGAATTCAAATACTTTTCAAGCTCATATTTCAGAAAAACAAGCCAATGAACTAACAAAAGAGTCATTTATTCAGCCATTTCAAAAAGATAACAGGCCTACATTCTTTCATCAATTATCTAAAATGTATGGCGGAATTGGAAATTCTGTATTCCCAATAGAATACTCCAGACAGCAAAGTGAGTATATTAGAAAAACAGGAACTGTAAACAGTGACTACCCGCATTGGAATAAAGACAACTACGGTCCTATCTATCTTCCAAAAGCTGGAGATCAATTAAAACTAACACACGCTAACTTGCCAGTTTACAAGAGGGTAATTGAAGTTTATGAAGGTCAAAAAATATTTAGTTCTTCAACTTTAGTTAAAAACCATACATTTCTAACCAATTTTAGACGTAGAAAATTCTCCAAATCAAAAGTTCGTGATTATGAAATTGAAAGAGATATAGCAAATGGATTTTCAGTTACTTTAATGAAAGATCTTAAAGGATCCTTAAATTTCATTGAAATACCTGAATTTATTAACAAGTGGTCGGATGAATTTTTAATGAGAACTGAGTTCGAACATCTACCAAGTAAATCAGCTCAAAAGAAACACAACAAAAAAGCGTTCAAAGAATTCTATAGTAAGCTGAATAATTTCATTTCGAATGAATTAGTTGAAGAGCTTAAAAAAACAGAAGAAAAGTTGTTGGTTATGTTTCCTGAGGAGACAACTTTTAATAAAATTAAAATCAGTCAACTTGTTAAAGCAAACGACGATATTATTTTTGTAGGAGATCAAAAAACAAACAAATATACATTCAAGCAAGGTTACTATTTTGCAATGGGAGATAACCGACATGCTTCTGCAGATTCCAGAGCTTGGGGATTTGTTCCTTTTAATCACGTAGTTGGGAAAGCAGTTTTTGTTTGGTTATCAATGGACCCCGATTATACTTGGGCTGACTTTGATAAAAAAATAAGATGGGATCGTATTTGTTCTTTCGTATCTCCAGAAGGGCTTTCAAGATCATACAAGTGGGAATTTTTAATTGGAGGCCTTGCTTTATATTTCGCCAACAAATGGTGGAAGAAAAAAAAAGGATTAAAAACTGAAGAAAAAGCTTAACCATGATACTACCTCTCTCCTATTTTGGCCCAGTTGAGGAATATACTTTTTTAGCTCAAAATGAAACCATAAAATATGAAGCTAAAGAGCATTTTGTAAAACAAAGCTACCGAAACCGATGTGAAATTTATGGAGCAAACGGAACCTTAAGGTTAACTGTTCCGTTAGTTTTAAAAGGACGCGAAAAAACAGGAATGGATAAAATAAAAATTGCTTACCACGACAATTGGCAAAATCATCACTGGAGATCCATAACAAGTGCTTATAAAAACTCACCCTTTTTTTATTATTATGAAGATCTTTTAGCTCCGCTTTTTCTTGAAGAATTTAAATACCTAAAAGATCTTAATTTAAAGGCTCTTGGAATTATTAAGCACTGCTTACAATTAGATTGTAAACACTCCTTGACAGAAGAGTTCCTTCCATATCAGGAAAAAGATTTAAGATTAATCTTACATCCTAAAAAAGAATGCTTAGTCGATTGTACTAGGTATATTCAAGTATTTGAAGAGAAACATGGTTTCCAAGAAAACCTAAGTATTTTAGACTTACTTTTTAACGAGGGGCCAAGTGCAATAATCTATCTAAAAAATCTTTCGATTAAAAACTCTTAATTCCTTCATTGTAGATTAATTGAACCCTTAATCCAACTGAATTTAGGTTATTTATAATTAAATTTGTCTCAAGATTTAATCTTTATGACAAATTCAGAAGTCAACGAAATTTTCGACGGTTTTAACAATTTAAATTGTTTAATAATTGGTGACGTAATGGTTGATGCCTACATATGGGGAAACGTCAATAGAATTTCACCTGAAGCCCCTGTTCCCGTTTTTGAGGCGAAAAAACGAGAAAACAGATTAGGGGGTGCAGCAAACGTAGCTTTAAATATTCAAGCGCTAGGAGCTACTCCTATTCTTTGTGGTATCATTGGAAACGATGTAAAAGGAAAAGTATTTAATGAAGTTCTAGAAAATCAACATTTATCTACTGAAGGAATTATTCAAAGTGACGAACGATTAACAACCTGTAAAACAAGAATTATAAGTTCTAGTCATCACATGTTAAGAGTTGATGAAGAAGTTTTAGAACCAATATCAGAATTGGATTCTAAAGATTTGATAAATCGTGTGAAAAACATAATTAGCACAAAAAAAATTGATGTTGTAATTTTTGAAGATTATGATAAAGGATTGTTAAACGCTAATAATATTCAAGCAATTGTTCATTTACTAAATGAACAAAAAATCCCAAGTTGTGTCGATCCCAAAAAAGATAATTTTCAAAATTATCAAGGAACTACTTTATTCAAACCGAACTTTAAAGAGTTCACCTCTGGATTAAAGGAAGATATTAAAAAAGGGGATATTAAATCATTGATGGAACATGCTGAAAAGTTTAGTGAATCCAATAATATCGAAAATGTAATGGTAACGCTATCTGAACATGGCGTTATGTTATACAACCCCAAAATACAATCGCATATCCCTGCTGAAATTAGAAATATTTCTGATGTATCTGGAGCAGGTGACACTGTGATTTCTACTGCTGCGCTTGCATTTAGCCAAGGTGTTAGAGGAAAAGAATTAGTTACATTATCCAATTTAGCTGGAGGACTTGTTTGTGAAGAAGTAGGAGTTGTTCCTATTAATAAGGAAAGGCTCAAAAAAGAGTTTCTTAAAAGAACATAAGCATAATGGGAATTCTCCGAAATATAGAAGAAAGAACTAAGTTGTTTTTATATAACAACAAAAATGTCACTCTTCGATCTTTAAGATTCATAAGTGTAATAATTGGATTTTTCGCTTTGGGCTTAATGGTTTATTATTATGGCTTCCAGCACAATGATGCTGAAAACGAAAAGTTAGTTTCCTATTTCAAAGGCTTATTCGGTTATTACGTTTTAAGTTATGTTGTACGAATTCTTTACTCTTTTGACGTTAAAGATTTTTTGAAAAATTCATGGCACGAATTTGTTCTACTCCTACTGCTTACAATTGATGCAACTGGATTCTATTTTTTCGATTCCAATCTACTGCAAGGTTTATTTAAATCTCTTGGATCAAATAATCCTCAAGGCTGGTATGTAATCTTTATGCAGAGTTACTTATTAATCTTAGCATATTTCGAAGTTGGAAAAATTAATATAAACTTATCTAAGATTCGTTTAAATCCTGCAATACTTTTTATCCTAATCTTCGCAGGAATTATATTCGGAGGAGCGGGAATGCTAATGCTTCCCGAAATGACGAATGCTTCAGTAGATTCAGATTGGGACTTTATTGATGCCATTTTTACTTCTGCTAGCGCAACATGTGTAACTGGATTAATGGTTGAAGAAACGGGTACGTTCTTCACTTTTCAAGGTCAATTAGTATTAATGTTTTTAATAAAACTTGGAGGCTTAAATATTGTTGCCTTTGGTATTTTCATGGCTGTTTTCTCACGTTTTGGGATTGGCGTTAAACAACACGATATCATTGAAGACATCGTAAACAAATCCAACTACCAAAGTGCGCAAGGACTTTTTACAAAAATATTTATTATCTCCACATTAATTGAACTGGTAGGTTCTATCTGTTTATTTTTTCTACTACCCGAAACATCTGAAATCGCATTAGTTTCTGATCGAATATTCTATTCCATATTTCACTCTGTAAGTGCCTTTAATAACGCGGGTATTTCACTTTTTGAAGGCGGAATAACAAACCCAGCAGTTGCACAGTGTTACCCTGTACTAAGCATAATGGGCGTTTTAATATTTTTAGGGGCTTTAGGCTTTGTCACAATTATAGATGTTTTAAACATCAAAGACTTAAGAGAACGTATGATGAAACCTTGGAAGAAACTAGATATTGGCTCTAGAGTTGGATTGGTTAGTAATACTCATTTATTAATATTTGGTATCATTGTATTCCTTTTACTTGAATGGAACACTGGCTTATTTGGTGCGGAAAACTTCTTCGAACGATTCATTTCTGCAGGTTTTCAAATTGTTAACCGTACGGCAGGTTTTGCTTCAATTGACACTGGGACTTTAGCCATTCCTGTAATTATATTAATGCTTGTATTAATGTTTATTGGAGGTTCTTCGAGTTCTACTGCAGGTGGTATAAAAACAAGCACATTCACGCTCCTTATTGTATCAGTATATACTACTATAAGAGGTAAGAAAAATGCAGAATTGTACAATAAAAACATCGCCAACGATTTACTAATTAAAGCATATGCAATCTTACTTTTCACTCTGTTAAACCTATTTATTTGGATTTTTCTTTTAACGATTACAGAAGGTGCTGCTTTAACAAATGGAAAAATAAAAATTCTTGAGTTAGTTTTTGAAGAATTTAGTGCATTTTCTACTGTTGGTTTATCAATGGGGGTTACACAAGAGTTTTCTGATCTTGGATTAATTATCCTAAGTTTATCTATGTTTATTGGAAGACTAGGAACTTTAATGCTAATAATGGCACTTAGCAAGAAGGTTAAAACTAACCGATACAAGTATCCAGATGCGCATATTATGATCGGATAAAAAAACAATCCGATATGTTAACTTATTTAATGGAATAAGTTAACAAAAACCTTTTCAAACTTCAATTATAATTGAGTAGTTAGTACAATTATTCATATTTACTTTCTTCACAAGATTAATCCGTTCATCATTAATGTAAAATGATAAATTTCAAAAGGCTTTTAACTCTATTAAGTTAAATGAAAATCAGATGTTAAGTTTTGGAAATTATATTACCCTTTTATTCTCGACAAGCTCAAAAAAAATCCGTAAAACAATAATCATCTTCTTGTAGGCCTACAAAAAAAACACCCCCTAAATCTAAAGATTAGTAATTACTGATTTATTTAATCTTATTAAAAGTTAACCGCTACTTTTAATAATAAACATCTTGTAAATAAGAAGGCTCAAACCTTAAACGATTTGAGCCTTTAATATTATTAAAAAAAGTAATTACTTAATCTTCAAACTTATCCATTACAACTTGGCTTACTCCGGTATTAGAGAATCCTCCGTCATGGAAAAGGTTTTGCATGGTTACAAATCTTGTATAGTCAGAGAATAATGACAATACGTAATTTGCACAATCTTCAGCAGGAGCGTTTCCTAAAGGAGACATCTCATTTGCATAGTTAAAGAAACCATTAAATCCTTTAATACCCTTTCCTGCAGTTGTCATAGTTGGCGACTGAGAAATAGTGTTAACTCTTACTTTCTTAGCGTTTCCGTAGTGGTAACCGAAGCTACGTGCGATAGACTCTAAAACAGACTTAGCTTCAGCCATATCCGAGTAATCGGGGAAAGTTCTTTGAGAAGCAATATATGATAATCCAACAACAGAACCCCACTCGTTAATTGCATCTAACTTCTTAGCAGCAGCTAACATTCTATGAAAAGATAAGGCTGATATATCTAATGTTTTATGATAAAAATCGTAATTTAAATCTGTGTAATGTTTTTTCTTACGAACGTTTGGAGACATTCCAATTGAATGAAGAACAAAATCAACTTTACCCCCCAAAATCTCAACACTTTCGGTAAATAGTTTTTCCAAATCATCATTTGAAGTTGCGTCAGCAGGAATAATTTTAGCTCCAGTTTCCTCAGCTAATTTGTTAATAGCACCCATTCTTAAAGCAATTGGCGCGTTAGTTAAAACAAATTCAGCACCTTCAGCAGCAGCTTGAACAGCGACTTTCCATGCGATTGAGTTTTCGTCTAATGCTCCGAAAATTATTCCTTTTTTTCCTTTTAAAATTCCGTTTGCCATAATCAATATTGGTTTTCTTGGTCACAAATATATTCATAAATTTTTCATTTTTTGAATTACTGTTAAGCAATTCAAAAAACATCTAATCAATCTGTAATTTCAACTCCATATAAAGTATCAAAATCCTTTTTTCACCATTAGCTAAGGTTAATTCTATTTTACGCCCCAACTTGCCTGAATAACCTTTTAAATCAAAATCTATATCTAAAGGTTCTATTTCCTTAGACTCTATTTTTAATGATTTTCTTTTAGGCTTTAAACAATGACACCCTGGATCAATCCCTACAATTTTGAGTAAGCTATCTGATCTATTTACTAAGTTAAACCGCCAAGAGAATTCATTTGTATCCAACACTCCTAAATCATAGCTCGTAATTGCTGAATCCAAATTAATTTCATAATTCATTTTTGGACCTAAATCCTCAATAAGCGTCAAATTAATAATCTCAATTTTACGTTCCAAACTAGCCTCTTTGCTATAAACAGAATGCCTGGTATTATAATAATCGTCACTGACAACAGTATCGGATCTGTTTTCACCAAAAGGAATTTTGACAATTTTTAAAAGTCCACCATTTTTTGCAGTTCCATTTAAGTAATTACCAAAACGACCACTTGGATGTCGCTCAAGATAGTTTTCTAAACTGTTAATTCTTCTTAAAGTCAAGTTTACATTATAATTGGATTTAGCCAATGGGGATGCGTATCCTTTAACGGATAACTGAATTTTTGAGCCGGAATCCAACTCTTTAATTAACTCATCTAAAAACACCCTCAAGTCTTCAACGCCTTTATGTACATAATCGTCAAAAAAATCCTGAATATGTTTACACCCTTTTACAGAGTCTTCACCATGCAGTCCAAGTGAATTTTCAATATAATAAGTGGGCATACTATCCAAATAACCTTCATAAGATTCCAAATAAGTTAATGGTGTAATTGTATCCCAATTATTAGGGTTTGGCCGATCATTATGAAAGTACAATGTCACGTGATACTCCTCTACCATCTTTTGTAAGCGCAAAAGCACCTCTTCTTTCGAAGCCAAAATAGTTGTATCAATTTTAGGAGGTTGAGGAACTGGATAAGCAAAACTATATAAATCGTTACAACAAACTGCGTCTTTATCTGTTGTTGTGCCAGCTCTAGCGGATGTAAACATTCCTTTAAAAAAACCTCTAGGGGCGTAATATAAATCGTTTGCTCTTGAATTTATTGGAATCCCTTTGTTTATTACTGAAGTTGGTCTTTTCCAAAAACCAATTGCTTCAAATACGTCAAAACCACCTAAATTATAATGCCAATCAGATGCAAAATGAAATTTAAATGTTTGTAAATTATAATTTGGACCAACTTCGTTACCAGGGGAATTCACTTTATTACCTAAGTTTTTAGGAGTACCCCAAACACCTCTTTTAAATTCCGAATACCATAAATCCATCTTTCCTCTTCCTCCTCTCCGATCGGATGCAAAAAGCATATACTTTTTATTATTCACGTTAATGACAAATGGGTTTCTGTAGCTATAAAGATAGTCGTCGTGCGAAAAAACAACTGAGACAATCGAATCCATTTTCAATTGAGTCCCTGATTGTGACTTCCCTTCTATCGCTGTAAATTTAGTTTTTACAATTTGATAATTTCCTTCTGAATTTTCTTTTGAGAAGTAAAATACGCCTAACTCGTTGTTGTCAATACAACCGTCAGTGTATGATTTATTAATCGTACTTTTTTTTGAATCAATAACCTCATCTGATTGCCAAATGGAATCTTTTAAAATTCCACTATAAATTCTAATAAGGTAGTTTTCATCTTCAACAACACCTTCATTTGAGATCTTGTTTGTTTTTAGTGCACTGTAAAGAATCGTCGAATCAGACAACCAAACAGGATAATATTCAGCAGCACCTGTATTTATTTCAAATCCTAAGTTTTTAATTTCAACATCTACGGTATCCTGTAAAAGTAATTGTACTTTATCATAGTTTTTTAATTCATTTTTGGCCTTTAAGTACTCAAAAGAGCGTGTATTTACGCCATTATTCCGAGTATAATTTTTAAAGAACAATACTGACTTATCATAATCTCCAATATTTTTATAAATCTCAGCTATGTGAAATTGATAAGTTGGATGCACCAATTTTAATTCAGGAGACTTCTCAATTCTCTTAAAATATACCAACGCTTTTTTATAATTATGGTATCCTTTAAACGATAAGCCTAGCTTAAAAACTAAAGCTTCATAAGTAGAGTCTTCAGCAAATGCTTTTAAATAAAATTTTGATGCAGAGTAGTTATCTCCTTCCTCTAAAGCTTCATCACCAAATCTCACCCATACTTTAGCCTGGCTAAACGCTAAAAAATTGACGAAAAATAATATGGCTACAATTAGAATTTTCATTAATAATCTGGGCAAACTTTATATATAGGTCTTCTATTTGGTACAGGAATAATATAAATAACAGCTAATTCAATACCTCCTCGGTAATTCGATGCAGGAACAAGCCCTGAATAGTTAATATCGTAACTTACTCCTGCTTTCCATCTATCATAATCCATTCCAACAATTAAGTCACCTGAATCAACTGTTCTAAAATAAACCCCAGCAAAAAATGCTTGTTTAAAATATGTGGATTTACTCATATCATAACTAACGAACGAACCAAAATTTATAGCATAATAGTCTCCTTGTTTTGAAAACTGAACTCCTGGTTTTAATAAAATCTTTCCGTATAATCTATACTCACCATCTATTTGCAAACTCAAACGACGATCTAATCGGATATTATTGTTGTTAAAAAAACTTTGTTTTGGAGAAAGTAAATTAAACCCAGCAAAGGAAGTCCTCACTTTCACGCTTTTAGTAAGTTGTAAATCGTATTGAATTCCAACAGCAAAATCGAAGTACCATCTTGACAATCTTGGTAATACTTCACCATTAGACAAGTTTCCATCATAAAAGAATCCATTGTATTGATTATCAAACTTAAGCGCGTCTAAATCTATTTTTTTCTGAGTAATTGTAGGCTGAATACCTAATCTTATTTTCCCTAAAGAATCCGGTATAAAAGGCAGCTTGTAACCGCTACCTAAATTTATTTGTGTTGTTGAAAATTTAGAATCGCCGGTTATATCATATATTATACCTCCAGAAAATGCAATGTTTTTTAAAACAGTATTCGACTCTGCCATCGAAGCGAACGTAACAAAAGGAACCGTAACTGAAGACCATTGATTTCGGTAATTCCCGTGAAACCTATATTCACCATCAAAATCTCCAATTGAGGATGGTGAGTAGGTATGCGGAGCATGCATCCATTGCGTAAAATGGACATCTTGCGCGTTAATAACGTCACAAAACGAACAAAAAAGCAACATCAATATAAAAACCTTTTTGACCACTTTGTAAGATAGTAAAAATGGTCTAATACATAGATATAACTTACCATTTAAGGTTAACTCTAAAGAATAGTCAGGCTACGATGAAATCATTATTAATCTGAATGTTTAATATTTCTGTTTTAATTAATTGAATTGAAACTTTTGATTTACTACTTTTAGATAAGATTAACGTCTTTATGAGCATTACTATCATAGCTTTATTGTTCGTAGCCTACATTATAGGCTCTGTGCCTTCTGCCGTATGGGTTGGTAAGGTATTTTACGGAGTTGATGTTAGAGAACACGGAAGTGGTAACGCAGGTGCGACAAATACGTTTAGGGTTCTTGGTAAAAAAGCAGGTATCCCAGTATTATTACTGGATATAACCAAAGGAACAATTGCTGTAAATTTAGTTTGGTTTCAAACTCAATACGGTCCGTTTCCTGCAGAAATAGTCCCATACACGAATTTAAAATTAGCATTTGGATTTTGTGGAGTAGTTGGGCATATCTTCCCAGTTTTCGCTGGATTCAGAGGTGGAAAAGGAATTGCTACACTTTTAGGAATTGTACTAGCAGTTCATCCACAAGCTGCGCTTTGTAGCCTAGTTCTTTTTATTCTGGTACTTATTGTTACAAAATACGTGTCACTTGGATCAATCATTGCTGGAGTTGCTTTTCCTTTGTTTATTGCTTTGGTTTTCAAAACTGAGGTTTTATCACTTATTATGTTCTCCTCAATTGTTGCTTTCTTAATTATCTTAACGCATCAAAAGAATATTTTACGCCTTTTACATAACAAAGAAAACAAAACTTATTTATTGGGTAAACCTAAAGATTTAGATGAACTAGACAAAGAGAATCCTGTTCATTAAATTACTGATTAAATAAAATTTCCTTGAAACAAACTCAATATTAATATTTCCCTTTCCATAATTTCATCAACCAATCCTTAATTGAATTTTCTCGATTATTATTTCCTGGCTTATATAATTGAGTTCCCTTAATTTCCTTAGGAAAGAACTCTTGATTGATGAAATTGCCTTCTCCAGAGTGAGAATAACCATAATCCTTGCCGTAATTCAATTCCTTCATTAGTTTCGTAGGAGCATTTCGTAAATGCAATGGGATTGGTAGGTTTCCAGTTTGTTTAACTAATGCTTGTGCTTTGTTAATTGCTTCATAAGCGCTGTTACTTTTCCCCGAAGTAGCTAAATAAATAGTTGTTTGAGATAATATAATTCTACATTCTGGGTAGCCAATATTCTGAACTGCATCAAAACACTCATTAGCCATAATTATAGCTGTTGGATTAGCTAACCCTATATCTTCACTTGCTGATATCAATAACCTGCGTGCTATAAATTTGGGATCTTCTCCCCCTTCTATCATTCTCGCTAAGTAATAAACAGCAGCATTAGGATCACTACCTCTTATCGATTTTATAAAAGCAGACACAATATCGTAATGTTGCTCACCCAATTTATCGTAAATCGCTAAATTCTTTTGTACAATTCTCTGCACAGTATTATTAGAAATAACCACCTTATCTCCTCCTAAAGAATTAACAACTAATTCAAAATTATTTAACAATTTACGCGCATCACCTCCGCTTAACTTTAATAAAGCTTCAGTTTCTTTCAACTCAATTGTCTTTTTATTTAAAACAATATCATCCTTAATTGCTCTCTGCAATAATCCTTCTAATTCTTCTTTAGAATGCTGCTCTAGAATATATACCTGACAACGAGATAGTAAAGCTGATATCACTTCAAAAGAAGGGTTTTCAGTAGTTGCACCAATTAGTGTTACAACTCCTTTTTCAACGGCACCTAATAAAGAGTCCTGTTGAGATTTACTAAATCGATGAATTTCATCGATAAATAAAACAGGCGATTGCCCTCCATTGAATAAACCATTCGTCTCTGCTTTTTTAATGATTTCCCTCACCTCTTTAACACCAGAGCTTATGGCACTTAGCGTATAAAAAGGTCGATCTAGAGAGTTTGAAATCACATTAGCTAAAGTGGTTTTACCAACCCCTGGTGGTCCCCAAAAAATCATACTTGGTAATAAATCACCCTCAATCGCTTTTCGAATAGGTCCTTCACTCCCAATTAAATGTGACTGACCGAGATATTCGATTAATGAATTAGGACGCAATCTTTCTGCAAGTGGTTGATTCATAAAGTTTCTATAATTTATTTAATCACCCTTTTAAAAAAGTAATCTGTTGTGTCCATTCCAATTCCTTTAGTATGTAAAACAGTATCATTCAATTCGACAATTAAAAACTTATCAGTAGTTTTTGTGGTTATCCGAAGAGTGTCTTTATTAACCTTCCATTCACCTCCCTGTTCCATTCCTAATACCTCAAATAAAGTTTCTTTTTTAAATGAAAGTATAGACGCTTGTCCACTAGGAACTTCACCGCCATCTTTTAAAAGATAATCTGATTGCCAATTACCCAATAACTTAAGAGTAATTGGATTTATAACTTCCACACCTTTAGTGTTCTTTGTATTGTTAGATGAATTCCCATCGCATCCAAAAAGTACTAAAGCAACCAAAGGAAATAAAAGCTTTTTCATCTTAAAAATCATTTTGTAATTCATTGATGTTATCTTCAATCTTATTTTGAAGATCATCAATTGGTAAATCATTAATATCAGTCCCAAATGGGTCCTCTATCTCTTCCCCAATTAATTCGATTCCAATCATTGTGAAGAATACCATCATCATTAAAGGTATACTCCACCACTCTAATGCTTTCACAAAACTAAAAGGCAATGTAATTAAATAAATTAGCAATATTCGCTTTAAGTGAACTGAGTAACCAAACGGAATTGGTGTAAACCTTATTCGTTCACAAGCACCTTGTATATTTGATAATTTCTCAATTTCATTTTCCAAGATAATAAGTTGTTCACCTGATATAATTTTATCTTTAAAAGCAATTGCCACTTTTTCACTTAACTGCATTAAAATATAATTGGGTTTATGTTTCGCTTTTTGCAAGCCATCAAATAACCAACCTTCAGATTTTGATTTTAACTCTAAGTAATCCTGTGCTCTTAAATGAGCTTTTAAAATATAAGGGTAAACCTTAATCAAACCAACCATTTTATTATCACACAAATAAGTTTGAGACTTCATTGTAAAATGTCGACATGTATTTACTAACATTCCTAATTGCTTCCTGCCTTCCCACCAACGGTCATAAGCTGTATTCGTTCGAAAAACCAGTAGCAAACCAATTACCAATCCTAATACGGTATGAAACGTAGTTGGAATATCGAAAGCTTTAATGGGGAAAAACAAATAAAGTAATGTTAATCCACTTGTAAAGATTCCGTAAACAAAAATACTCCAAATCATACCTTCAAAGAAGAAACCACTAGGCTTAAATAAAAAACGCCACCAAATTTTACTATTGTAACTAAACATTATTCAACATATTTTGAGAAAATTTATTGATAAAGTTAAATATTCAATTATCCACCTTACACATTAAAACACAACAGTTTTCAGTAGTTACTAACAGTAAAAAAACATCTGTAAAAGTTCATAAAAAAACACTTAAAAAGTGACAGGAACTTCATTATTTCTTAAATTAAAAAGGATTAAGCCTTTACCCAGGAAACCTGGAAAGCAAAGGTATACTTTGACTCTTGCGAACAGAATATTATCAAAATACTCTAATTAAGTTTCAAGAAAAAAGCCTGCAATTAAAAATCACAGGCTTTAACTAATCTAATTTTTATTAATTATCAAATTTCTGTCGAATACAAAGCAGGATATAATGTTTTTAAATTGTAATCTGATGCCATTACTTCTCCGTAACCACCAGCAGATTTGATTTGAAAAATATCTCCTCTTGAAGTTTCTGATAATTCCAAATCTTTCGCAAAACAATCTGTACTTTCACAAATGGGTCCAACAACATCATATTTTAAAATTGTTTTTGAAGTAGAGGTAAGATTTGCAATTTCGTGATGCGCACTGTATAAAGCAGGACGAATGAGCTCTGTCATTCCAGCATCAAGAATTGCAAAATTCTTTTTAATCCCATTTTTAATATACAAAGCTCTCGAAATTAACGAACCACATTGAGTAACCAATGATCTTCCCAATTCAAAGTGAACTTCTTGGCCAGGACGCAACTCTAAAAAGTCATTAAATATTTTAAAGTACTCCGAAAAATCTGGAATTTGACCATCTGGATTGTGATAATCAACTCCTAGTCCTCCACCTGCGTTAATCACTTTAACCATTATTTGACGCGAGAAAAACCATTCTTGAATCGTATTAATTTTTGTTGCTAAATTTTTAAAAGAACTCAAATCTGTAATTTGAGAACCAATATGAAAGTGCAATCCAATTAATTCGATATTCGGACAGTTATTTAATGTTTCTAAAACACTATCCAACTCCCACATGTTTATTCCGAATTTGTTTTCAGACAAACCTGTAGTAATATATTTATGTGTGTTTGCGTTTACATTAGGATTAATTCTTAAAGCAATTTGAGCTGTTTTACCTTTGGCACTAGCCAACTCGTTAATTACTTCAATCTCCATTAAACTTTCGCAGTTAAAACAAAAAATATCTAAATCCAGTGCTGCGTCAATTTCAACATCACTTTTACCAACTCCAGCAAAAACAACAGCATTAGCGTTAAACCCTGCCTTAACAGATGTTTGTACTTCTCTACCACTTACACAATCAGCACCAAATCCTTTTTGAGCTAACATTTTTAAAACAGGCTCATTAAAATTTGCCTTTACAGCATAATGTAAATGAAAACCATATTTATCCGCTTCTCTTTTAGCTGTATCTATTGTATTTTCCAACAATTCCATATCATAATAATAAAATGGTGTTGGTAAGGATTTAATTTTTTGTAGAATAGTTGAATTGTTCATGACTATACTTATTTATAATATGCAAAATCCCGCTATGAAGCGGGACTTTACTTTAAATGTTAAATTTTTATTTATTCAAAAGTAAATAACCCGTCGTTTAATGACTGAAGTGCTTTCTTTTTATACTTCTCGTCAATTAAAACAGAAATATTATGCTTACTCCCTCCGTAGGAAATCATTCTTACAGGAACTTCTTTTAAACTTTCAAATAACTTAACTGCAACACCTTCTGTTTCACTTACCATCGAGCCAACGATGCAAACAATAGCTTGATCCTCATCCAACTCAACAGAACCAAAAGCTTCTAGTTCAGCAATAATTTCTTTTAAGTGGGTCGTATCATCAATTGTTAAGGACACAGCAACTTCAGAAGTTGTAATCATATCAATTGGTGTTTTAAATCTTTCAAAAACCTCAAATACACTTCTTAAGAAACCATAGGCTAATAGCATTCTAGCCGACTTTATCTTAATTGCTGTTATTCCACCTTTAGCAGCTAAAGCTTTTACCATTCCTTTAGAATTATCTGTTTCTTCAGAAATCGTAGTACCTTTTGCCGAGGGATCCATTGTGTTAAGCAACTTAACTGGAATACCCAATTGTGCTGCAGGACGAATAGATTGTGGATGTAAAATTTTAGCCCCAAAATAAGCTAATTCAGCAGCTTCATCAAATGATAACTTTGCGACTGGCTTAGTTTTATCAACAACTCTAGGGTCATTATTATGCATCCCACTAATATCCGTCCAAATTTGAATTTCATCAGCCTTAACAGCATTACCAACAATAGAAGCTGTATAATCAGACCCTCCTCTTTTTAAATTATCTATTTCTCCAAACGAGTTTCTACAAATATAACCTTGAGTGATAAATAATTTAATACCCTCTCTTTTTGCTATTTCTTTTGCAGCGTGCTCACGGATGTAATCCATATCAGGCTCTTCATCACGATTAATTCTCATGAAATCTAAGGCTGGTAATAAAGCACTTTCAACACCATTTTCTTTTAAGAAAAGGTGAAACATTTTTGTACTTAACAATTCTCCTTGAGCTAGTAATGCTCTCTCTTGAAATAAATTGAATACATTAACTGCGAAAGATTTCATAAAATCAAAATGCTCTTTTATAACAGCATTGGCTTCATTCTGAAATTCATTTGCTTTGTATAATTCCTTTACAGTATCATAATATTTAGCTTCTAACTCAGAAATTAATTGTTTTGCTCCGTCCTTGTCGTCCGCGTACAATTTATGACCAATTGCAACTAAACTATTTGTAGTACCAGACATGGCTGATAAAACAACAATCTTAGGCTCATCGTTTACAACGATATCTGCAACACCCCTCATTCTAACTGCAGAGCCAACTGATGTACCTCCAAACTTTAAAACTTTCATTTCAATTCCAATTAAATTTGCGTTGCAAAGATAGGGATTAT
>JAQXEE010000009.1 GCA_029251005.1 Flavobacteriales bacterium
CTTCACTTAAGACTTTTCCACATTGTGAGTTATTTACTATTTGTTCAATAGCTCCATGATCTGATGGCGCTACTATAATTTTAGTTCCACTCGCAATGTATTCGTAAATCTTACTCGCAATGATTCCTTTATACCCTTGCCAAGCTACGTGTAGAAGTAAGTGTGCTTGTTTTTCGAGTTGAAGAATTTCCTCTCTTGGAACTCTATCAGAGCATGAGAAAAAGTCTTCATAACCTTTCATTGCATTCTTAATCCTCGATTCTTGTTCTCCAAAAAATGCCAATCCAGGAAAAGTAAGTTGAGCATTTGTAGATTTAGTTTGATTTAAAAACTTTTTAAAAGCATTACAGAATAGTTCAATTTTTTGTCCGTCATACAACGTTCCAATATAGGCTATTGTAAAAGTTGTAAGTTTTTTAGTTTCTTTTACTACATCGAAATCTTCAAATGCAATTCCATTATAAAGCGGGAAGCTTTTGGTTCCTGTTAAGTCTTCGATTGATTGTCCAATTGGTCCTGAACTAGCAGAAACAGAAACAGCAGTTGATACCCACTTTTTTTCAAATTTTGTATCCAATTTATGAATTACTCTTTTGAAAACTGAACTTGAGTTGTCATTGATTTCACTTGTTGACCAAGCATCCCTGTAATCAGCAGTCCAAGTGATTCCAAATTTTTTATGCAATTGGTATCCAAACTTAAAAAGGTTAAATGGATTTCCACTAATAAATAAGTGCTCAAACTTTTCCTTTTTCATTAAATCCTGAGCGAATGAATATATATTAGAGTATGGAATTGCTTTATTGTAAAAGTACTGAAGAAAGAGCTCTGCAAAAGTTAAACCCTGTCTGAATAATCTGAATTTAGATTCACCGTATTTTTGATAAATACGATCTCTTAAATTCCCTTTATAAGGAAGGTAGTAAACTTCGTATTTTTCATGTTTTTCATGTGAAATTCCATTTGAGCTTGGAATCGAAACATCTTTTAATGTTTTCAAATTTTTCTCCCATTTTCTAGATATAATAGTAGGGTAGTAGCCAAACTTATGAAGCCACTTAGCCCAAGAGAAAACTCTTTGAGAAGCTGTTAAACTGCAAGGCGGAAAAAAATAGGATATAATTAGGACGCGTTTAAGTTTCTTTTGATCCATTGTTATTTGTTTATCCAGTTATAAGTTTTCAATTTCTCACCTTTTGGTAATGATGCGTAGACTTTAGTGAAGAATTGTTTTGAAGCTTTATTGAGCTCGATCTCGCTAAGTAATCCATTTTTTTTAATTGCGATTTTAAGCTTTCCGCCAAAATATTCCGCCCAATTATTGATGTTGTCTTTTTCGACCGAAATATTATTGATTGAAATGATTTCATCTCCAACATTAATTCCTGCTTTAAACGTAGGAGATTTTGGGGCTATGAATAATGCTTTACTTGTTCCGGGCTGATTATACAAGCCATAATGAGCCGCTAAATATTTAGGATTCTCCTCTTGGTTTAATTTAATCCCGAATTTCTTGAGGGCCTTTTTTAAAACTGGGAAAAGCGATTTAGTTCCATTAAAGTAGTTCTCCCAAAGGTCATCCAAGTTAGATGTTGCTGCCTTATTTATTTCTTTGATGAAATTGTTTTCAGTTATTCCATTTTCTTTTTGATAGTAATCGTGGTAAAAAGCACGCATTACATTATCCAGAGAGTTTTTGCCTTTTGACTTGGTTCTGATTTGTAAATCCGTAATTAGAGCCAATAAACATCCTTCGGTATATATAGATGATTTTCTGTTTGGAATTCCTCTTTCATAACCATCAAGCCAAGTGTCAAATGATGAATCGGCAACAGACATGTTTTGCGCTCCGTAATTTAAAAAATGACGTTCGAGGGTTTTATTTATTTGTTTTAAGTATTGACTTGTATTGAAAACGCCACTTCTTTTTAGCATTAAATCACCGTAGTAAGTAGTAATGCCTTCAGTAAGGTATCCCATTTTGGTATAATTCTCTTTGGTGAAATCATAAGGAAGCATGTCTGCAGGGCGAATCGATTTAACATTCCAAGCATGAAATAACTCATGTGAAGAAACGCCTAAAAACTCTTCATAATTTTCGCCTTTAAAAACTGAATAACCTGGACCGAATGAGATTACTGTATTCTTTTTGTGTTCAACTCCATGGTATCCTTTGTAGGGTAGGATTTGATTTAAAAAGTGGTACTCATCAAAAGGGAAAGAACCAAATATTTTCAACTGTTCTTTCGTAAAGGCTTTAAAATCACGAATGATTTTATCCCAGTCTGGCTTGCATTCACCTTGAAACCAAATGTTAAACTTAGTATCGTTTACAACGTATGAGTTGTGTTTTAAGGAGTCAGATAGAATAAAAGGAGAATCGGCTAATTCATCAAAGTTTTCAGCAACAAAGTGGTCTCCTATTTTTTGCAGACTTGTTGCTGCTTGCTTATGATTTGTTTTGTTAAAGAATAACTTGATTGAATCTTGTGCCCTCCCCTCAACATATAAACAGCAGTTAACAGGATTAACATAAATTTGGTTTTCGTCAACCCAAGTGGAGCCAGCGTTAAGTTCGTTAGCGTAATAGTTGTATTCGATTTTTATTTTTTTAGATTTTCCAGTATGTATTTTCCATTTATCCTTAGTCACTTTTTCAAATAAAAGCGATTTGTTGTTTAAGGTTTTAACCGAAAATTGCTGAATATTTTTGGCGAAATTGCCTAATTCATACCTTCCCGGTCTCCAGGCAGGTAATTGAACAGATATTTCATTTTCAGTAATGTCCTCAATGATCAATTCAATATCTAAAAACTTTGAACCTCTATTTTTGCTTGAAAAAGTGTAAATCATAAAACTAAAAAATCAAAAATATAGTAACCTGTACGAGCTCTGCTAAAAAATTTGCTTTAAAGTTAGTATATTCGCGTTGCATTTTATCACACAAAATTAATAAGTAATGAATTACGACGTAATAGTTATAGGAAGTGGACCTGGTGGTTATGTTACTGCCATTAGAGCATCACAATTAGGGTTGAAAACAGCTGTTGTTGAACGATCAGAGTTGGGTGGTATTTGTTTAAATTGGGGATGTATTCCAACAAAAGCATTGCTAAAGAGTGCTAACGTTTTTGAATATATTCAGCATGCTGAAGATTATGGAATTAAGGTAAACGGTGCAGAGGTAGATTTTTCTGCTATGATTAAGAGGAGTCGTGGAGTTGCCGACGGAATGAGTAAGGGTATTCAGTTTTTAATGAAGAAGAATAAGATCGACGTTATTACGGGTACTGGTAAATTAAAAGCAGGAAAAAAAGTTGATGTTACGGATGCCGATGGTAATGTAACCGAATATAGTGCCGATAATATTATTGTAGCTACAGGAGCAAGGTCTCGTAAATTACCAAATCTTCCTCAAGATGGAAAGAAGATTCTTGGATACAGAGATGCAATGGTGATGAAAAAACAACCCAAATCTATGGTTGTTGTTGGTTCAGGCGCTATTGGTGTAGAGTTCGCTTATTTTTATAATTCTATCGGGACGGATGTAACAATCGTTGAGTTCTTACCAAATATTGTTCCGAATGAAGATGTTGACGTTTCTAAAGCTTTAGAGAAAAGCTTTAAGAAGCAAGGGATTAAAATAATGACTAAATCTGCTGTTGAATCGGTTGATACTTCAGGAGATGTTTGTAAAGTTTCTGTTAAGACAGAAAAAGGAGAACAGATCATTGAGGCTGATGTTGTTTTATCTGCCGTTGGTATTCAAGCAAATATTGAAAATTTAGGGTTAGATGATGTTGGTATTGTAGTTGATGCCGGAAGGATTATTGTTGATGACTTTTATCAAACAAATATCCCTGGTTATTATGCAATTGGAGATGTTATTCCTGGGCCTGCATTGGCACATGTTGCTTCAGCAGAAGGAATTACGTGTGTTGAGAAAATAGCAGGAATGAACGTTGAAACGATTGATTATAATAATGTTCCAGGTTGTACTTATAGTTCTCCTGAGATTGCATCAGTTGGTTATACCGAGGCAAAAGCCAAAGAGGCTGGTTACGATATTAAGGTTGGTAAATTTCCTTTCTCCGCATCAGGTAAGGCAAGTGCTGCTGGTACCAAAGATGGTTTTGTAAAAGTAATTTATGATGCAAAATACGGAGAGTGGCTAGGTGCGCACTTTATTGGAGCAAACGTGACTGAAATGATTGCTGAAGCAGTTGCCGCTCGTAAATTAGAGACTACAGGGCACGACATTTTAAAAACAATTCATCCTCATCCAACATTAAGTGAGGCTGTTATGGAAGCTACTGCAGCTGCTTATGATGAAGTAATTCATTTATAAGAAAACTAGACATAAGTCATTAAAAAAGCTCTTCTCATAAGGAAGAGCTTTTTTATGTAATATCAATTACGTAATCAAGGTTTTTTAGGAAAAGGCATCCAGTGGGTAACCTCTTGAAAAAAGTGATTGCTTAAGCCCTCACCACTCCAAAAGTCGTTTGATTCACTGTTTTTGTGCTTAGGCTTATCGTTACCGTAAAAGTTCTTAATGAAGGTAAGGATTTTTATGGGTTTCAATTCGACTTCTCCCGGTTTTCCCGGTAAAGGCACATAGTTTTCAGGTACAAATGCGATAACTTTTTGTTCGTCTTGTGGTAGCTGATCAATTGTTCTTATCCATTCCATACGTTCAATTTAAGCTTTAATAATTTCCTCTTTTTTATTTCTATTCATATATGGCAGTAAAAAGAAAGCGGTAATACCGGCAGCAGCTACTGTTATTGTCATTATCCCGAATGCAACATTGGCCCAGTTACCTGCTTCTTGCGCACTTAAGCCCAATGAAGTAAGTGCAAGGATAACCATAAAGTGCCAAGCCCCAATTCCTCCATTAGTAGGTGCTACCATTCCAAAACTTCCTGCAACAAAAGCTGTTAGTCCTGCGGCTAAATTTAGATGAGAAGTTGGTTCGTATGCGAAAAAACAGATATAAAACATACCAACATACCCAACCCAAATAACTACTGTATGCAATAAAAATATAAGTTTTGTTTTCATTTTGAAAACTTGAATAAAACTTGATTTTAAATCATTTAATAACTTCCCGACTTTTTGCATCGGTCCAAATTGGAAAATTTGTTTTCTTAATAAGAATAAGGTTAAAAAAATTAAAGTGGTCAATCCAAAAACACTGTAAATTAAGAGTTGATTATTAATCAATTTATCAACTAGTTCGGGCATTGATGATTGTGCATACAGGTTGGTGAAAATTTCAAACTGAACAACCAATAGAAGACCTGTAAAAAATAAAAGAGTTAATAAGTCTATTGCTCTCTCAATAACAACAGTTCCTAAAAGCTGAGGAACTGGTATCTTTTCATACTTGTATAGTGTTCCACATCGAGCAATTTCTCCCGACCTGGGAATCGCAATATTGGAGGCGTACATAAACAAAACACTTGCGAATACGTTTTTAGTTTTGGGTTGATATCCGATTGAATTGATTAATAATTTCCACCTTAGAGCTCTAAAATAATGTGAGGTCATCGCGCAGATTGCAGAAATTAAGAAAAACCAATAATTCATTGATTTTGCACTTTCCCAAAATGATTCAACATCCATATTTTGAAATACAAACCACATTAAACCAACTCCAATTGAAAGAAATAAAAGTTGTTTTAAGATTTGAGAAGTTTTTTTACGCATTTGGCAAATTTAAAATAAAATATGGAGTCTTCTAATTAAAGGTTTAGGTTGTTTTCTATCTTTTTAAATGGGCTGTTACAGTGTCAATTTCATTGCCATCGTGAACATAGTATGTAAAATCAATCTCGTTTTTGCTTAAAATCCCTAATCCTTCGATTGTATTTAAGTCGATGATTTGTGATGGTATAATAACTGAGTTTTTATCGGTTGCTGAGATGTTTGCAAATATGCTATCGGAGTATCCTAGTTGATACAAATTGAAAATGTTAATTCTTTCGCCATAATCTGCATCCTCTGTTATTTCTATGAGATAGTTTCTACTGTCATTATTAAAAATACTATTCGTTTCCTTTACTGCCCATTCTCCTATAAATCCATCTCTAGTATCATTCTCCAAAATTAAATCATCTGTTTTGCAAGAGGAAGGCAATATTGCAATGAATATTATAATTTTGATGGCTTTTAAGAAAGGCGGCATATTATTGTTTTTTTTTAAAGTTTTGAGTTTTTTTATCCCAGCCATATGGACAGTGTTTGCAGCTGTTTTTACAGCAGTAACCTCGTTTTAGTAAATACTGTTCCGTGAAAACACGATATCCCATTTCGTTAAAATAAAAGTCCCCTTCCTCAAAATTATTTCGCCCTAATCCGTCAAATTCTCCCATTGATGTAGGTTTTATTTATATTTAGAAAATGTTTGATATAAGCCCAAATATACCCATTCAGGAATTAAAGTCTGCGCTATTATCGGTTAATAATGTTCAGCTTTTTATTCTTCGAGACGATTTATTGCACAGTGAAGTTTCGGGTAATAAATGGCGGAAACTAAAATACAATATTGAAAGTGCTAAGGCTTTAAAATCTGATGCCATTGTCACTTTCGGAGGGGCATTCAGCAATCATATTGCCGCTACAGCAGCAGCAGGTAGAATTTTTAACATTAAAACACACGGGGTAATAAGAGGAGAAGAGCTCAAACTTTTGAATCCTACATTGCAAAAAGCTCAAGCGGATGGAATGACGTTTAGTTTTGTTGCTCGATCAGATTATCAAAACAAAGAATTAATGGTTGGGTTTGACGATATTTTAAATCAATTTGAAGCTCCTTTTATTATTCCTGAAGGAGGAGGGAATAATAATGGTGTAAAAGGGTGTAGTGAAATAATCCCGAACGATTTTAACTTTGATTTGTGTGTTTTAGCTTGTGGGACAGGAGGAACTATGGCAGGTGTTGTTTCGGCGCTTAAAACCGGACAATCTGTTTTAGGTTTTCCGGTTTTAAAGAATGCAAGTTTTTTGTTTGATGATATTCGCGCTTTTTTAAAGCCATTTGATTCGTTACTCGGGAGTTGGAGTTTGAATTTGGATTACCATGTTGGTGGCTATGCAAAAAAGAACAATGATTTGATTCAGTTTATAAAATTATTTTACCGAAAACACAATCTAAAACTAGATCCTATTTACACTGGAAAAGCAATGTTTGGTCTTTTGGATTTAATTAAAAAAGGAAAGTTTAAAAACCAAAAGATATTATTTATTCATACCGGAGGATTGCAAGGAATTAATGGGTTTGAAGATCGTTATAAAGTTACTTTATTCGATTAAAATTAGCAATTTTGTTTGTTGTTAAACCTCTGATTATTGGTGGTTTATATCGAGGTGTTTAATTAAGGATAATAAATAAGCTAAGAGAGTCGCCGTTATGACTTTCATATTATTTATTTTATTTGTATTTTTGTAGTCCGTTCCTGCAGTGTTTTACTGCGAATTAATAAAGAATAATATGGCACAAAAACAAGGATTATACGACCCAAGTTTTGAACACGATTCATGTGGAATTGGATTTGTAGCGAATCTAAAGAGTAAGAAATCTTATAAATACATCCAAGACGCATTAGACATGCTGGTTAACATGGAGCACCGAGGGGGATGTGGATGTGAGCCTGATTCTGGTGATGGAGCGGGGATTTTAATGCAGATTCCTCATACGTTTTATGCCGCTGAATGTAAAAAGTTAGGATTTGAATTACCTGCTGAACGTGAATATGGTATAGCAATGACTTTTTTCCCAAAAGATAAAAAGTTAAGAGCTACTGTAAAATCAAGATTCGAAGAGTATATCAAACGCCTTGGTTTTACTTTGCTAGGATACAGAGAGGTGCCAACTGACAATTCAATGATCGGTAAAACAGCAAAAAGTGTTGAGCCACAAGTTGAACAAGTATTCCTAAAGTTTAATGAATCGGAGGACGAGAAAGCTTTAGAGAGAAGATTGGTTGTTCTAAGAAAATATTCTATTAGAACAATTAGAAACGAAATGAAGGGAATCGATGATAGCTTTTATATCGCTTCATGTTCTGCTAAAAAAATCGTTTACAAAGGGATGTTGAGAACTGATCAAGTTCAACAATACTACCTAGATTTACAAAATAAAGAGATGAAAACAGCATTAGCTGTAGTTCATTCTCGTTTTTCAACAAACACATTTCCTCAGTGGAGGTTAGCTCAGCCATTCCGATATATAGCCCACAATGGTGAGATTAACACAATTAAAGGAAATGTAAACTGGATGAAGAGTAAGCAAATTCTACTCGAATCTACTGAGTTTACACTCGAAGAGATTGATTGGATGATGCCAATTTGTGACATCAAAAGATCAGATTCGTCTAATCTTGATAACGTTGTTGAGTTGCTAACTTTGGGAGGTAGGTCATTACCAGAAGTAATGATGATGTTAATTCCTGAGGCTTGGCAAAATGACTTTGAAATGAGAGAAGAAAAGAGAGCATTCTACGAATACTACTCTTCAATCATGGAACCATGGGATGGTCCAGCTTCTATTTCATTTACTGATGGAGATATTGTTGGAGCCACTTTAGATAGAAATGGTTTAAGACCATCCAGATATTGCGTTTTAGATGATGATACAGTAGTAATGTCATCTGAAGCAGGCTCATTAATCGTTGACGAAAGTAAAGTTGTTGAGAAAGGTAGATTACAACCTGGAAAACTTTTCGTTGCTGATTTAAAGAATGGGAAAATTATTTCTGATGGTGAATTGAAAGATGATATCTGTTCTCGTCAGCCATACGGAAGATGGTTAAAAGAAAATAAATTAGCACTAGGTGATATTGCCAGACCACGTGAGAAGTCTAAAGTTCCTTTTACTGGTGAAGCATTATTGAAAAATCAAATTGCTTACGGCTTTACCCGCGAAGATTTAACTGAGATTTTAAAGCCAATGGCCGATGGAGGTAAGGAACCTCTGGGGTCTATGGGTGCAGATACTCCGCTTGCAATCTTATCAACTCAAGCACAGCATTTATCTAATTATTTTAAGCAATTATTTGCACAAGTATCCAACCCTCCAATTGATCCAATTAGAGAGGCTGTGATTATGTCTTTATATACAAATTTAGGTTCTCAAGGAAATATTCTTACAGAGACTCCTGAGCATTGTAGACAAATTCATTTAGATACTCCGGTTTTATCAAATGGTCAATTAGATAAGATCAAGGCTCTAAATGATGACTCATTTAAGTCTTATACGATCAACGCTACGTTTAGTGCTACAAATCGTCCAGGAGCTCTAGAAAGAGCAATTGATGAAATTTGTGCAAACGCTGAAAGAGCAACATTAATGGGGTGCAATGTTCTTATCGTATCCAATAAAGATATTACCGAAAATGATGCCCCGATTCCTTCTTTATTGGCTGCAGGAGCGATACATACTTCCTTAACTAAACTTGGATTAAGAGCAAGAACTTCTATTGTTGTAGAGGGTGGAGATGTTATTGAAACACACCATTATGCAACATTAATCGGTTTTGGAGCGAATGCTGTTAACGGTTATTTAGCCGGTGATACAATTAGAAATGAGTTTGCCGATGAATTGGCTTCTGGCGAAACAACAATTAAGGCTTTACTAAAACAATACAGTAAAGCAATCTGCGGTGGGTTATTGAAGATTTTTTCTAAAATGGGAATATCAACAGTTCAGTCTTACCAAGGAGCACAAATTTTTGAAGCGTTAGGGATTTCTAAGTCTGTAGTTGATAAGTGTTTTAAAGGGACGGTTACTAGAATTCAAGGAATGACTTTTGATGATCTCGCCAAAGAAGCGGTAATCAAACACCGAAGAGCTTTTGAGAATTGGAGTGCAGACAAGCATTTATATGTAGGAGGTTACTACCAATGGAAAAGAAAAGGTGAAGCTCATTTGTTCAATCCTACAACTATTCACTTACTTCAGAAGTCAAGTAAAAACAATGATTATGCTGTTTTTAAGCAATATGCAAAAGCTATAAACGACCAATCGGAAAGACATATTACACTAAGGAGTCTATTAGACTTTAACAAAGGAAAGTCTATTCCTTTGGAAGAAGTGGAATCTAAAGAGAGTATCTTAAAAAGATTTGCAACAGGAGCGATGTCGTTTGGGTCTATTTCACATGAAGCACATAGTACCCTTGCAGTTGCAATGAATAGAATTGGTGGTAAATCAAATTCTGGAGAAGGAGGAGAAGATGAAGCTAGATTTATTCGTAAAGAAAATGGAGATTGGGAAAGGTCAGCAATTAAGCAGATCGCTTCAGGTCGTTTTGGAGTTACTTCAAACTATTTAACAAATGCTGATGAGCTTCAAATTAAAGTGGCTCAAGGTGCAAAACCTGGTGAAGGGGGGCAGTTACCAGGTCATAAAGTTGATGACTGGATTGGTAGAACTCGTCACAGTACTCCAGGAGTTGGTTTAATATCACCACCTCCGCATCATGATATTTACTCAATTGAGGATTTGGCTCAGTTGATTTTTGATTTAAAAAATGCCAATAGAAAAGCTAGAATTAACGTTAAGTTAGTTTCTGAAGCAGGAGTTGGAACAATTGCATCTGGAGTAGCGAAAGCAAAAGGAGATGTAGTAATGATATCCGGTTATGACGGTGGTACTGGAGCTTCTCCTCTTTCCTCTATTCGGCACGCAGGTTTACCTTGGGAACTTGGTTTAGCTGAAACACATCAAACTTTAGTTCTTAATAATTTAAGATCAAGAATTACAGTGCAAACAGATGGTCAATTAAGAACAGGTAAGGATATTGCAGTTGCTGCTTTATTAGGAGCAGAAGAATGGGGTGTTGCAACAGCAGCATTAATTGTTGAAGGTTGTATAATGATGCGTAAGTGTCATTTAAACACCTGTCCTGTTGGTATTGCAACGCAGAATGAAGAATTAAGAGCTTTGTTTACAGGGGACCCTGATCATGTTGTGAATTTCTTTAACTTCTTAGCAGATGATTTAAGAGAGGTAATGGCAGAAATAGGCGTTAAGTCGGTTAATGATATGATTGGTAGAACAGACTTGTTAAAAGTTTCAGATAACCTTAATCATTGGAAATTAAGCAACTTAAATTTAACGCCATTGTTATACAGACCTGCTGAATCTGATGCCGTTGATGTTTTAAAAACGAGAGAGCAAGAGCACGAAATCTACGATATTCTTGATCGTAAGTTCATTGAAGATGCACAACCTGCTTTGTCAAATGGAACTGCGGTGAAGGCTGAGTACAGTATTATTAACACTGATCGTTCAGTTGGAGCTATGTTATCAAATGAGGTTTCTAAAATATACGGAGGAGATGGCTTGCCTGAAGGCACTATTCATCTTAAGTTAAATGGTTCTTGTGGACAATCTTTTGGTGTATTTGCAACTAAGGGTATTTTATTCGAAGTTGAAGGAGAGGCAAATGATTACTTTGGGAAAGGATTATCAGGCGGTAAAATAGTGATTTATCCACCTAAACAATCTACAATTATAGCTGCTGACAACATCATTATCGGAAATGTCGCTTTTTATGGAGCAACTTCAGGTAAAGCATTTATAAACGGTATGGCTGGTGAACGTTTCTGTGTAAGAAATTCAGGAGTTACTGCTGTTGTTGAAGGGATTGGTGACCATGGAGCTGAATATATGACTGGTGGGAAAATGGTTGTTCTTGGTGAGACAGGAAGAAACTTTGGAGCAGGAATGTCAGGAGGTTATGCATTTATTTGGGATGTTAACAATACTTTCGAAAAGAACTTTAATCCAGAATTAAGTGAAATTGAGGCTTTATCTGCAGAAGATACTGCAGAACTTAAAGCTTTAATTCAAGAGCATTCTGATGAAACAAATTCCAAAGTGGCTAAATATATCTTAGATAATTGGACTAGTCAATTATCTAATTTTAAAAAGGTTATGCCAACAGATTACAAGAGAGTATTATTAGAAAGAGCTCAAAAAGTTCAAGAGGCAGTAGCCTAAATAATTAAGTTTATAACCCCCTCACGCTGGAGGGAAAAAGTAAAATAAAATGGGGCAAGCAGACGGATTTTTAAAGTTTGATAGAAATTTACCGGAAAAGGAAACTGTAGAGGATAGAATTAAGAACTATGAAGAGTTTTACAAGCCTTTTTCGGAGAAAGAAACAAACGATCAAGCTGCAAGATGTATGAACTGTGGTGTTCCTTTTTGCCACAACGGATGTCCGCTTGGGAACGTAATTCCTGAGTTTAATGACGCCGTTTACAAAAAGGAATGGAAAGAAGCATATGATATTCTTTCTACAACAAACAATTTCCCTGAGTTTACAGGTAGGATTTGTCCTGCACCATGCGAAGGTTCTTGTGTTTTAGGAATTAACAAGCCACCAGTTGCAATTGAGCATATTGAGAAATCAATTATCGAAGAAGCTTTTGCACAAGGTTGGGTTAAGCCCGATTTGACAATTGAAAGAACTGGAAAGAAGATTGCTATAGTTGGGTCTGGTCCAGCTGGATTAGCAACTGCTGATCAGCTAAATAAAGCTGGGCATGCTGTTACTGTTTTTGAAAGAGCACAAGCCCCTGGAGGTTTATTAAGATTTGGTATCCCAGATTTTAAATTAGATAAGGCTGTTGTTGAAAGAAGAATTGGAGTAATGATAGAGGATGGTATCGCCTTCAAGTGTGGTGTTGATGTAGGTGTTGATATCTCTGCTGACCAACTTAAAGCAGATTATGATGCTGTTATTTTAGCTGGCGGAGCAACAACACCAAGAGATGTGCCTATACCTGGGAGAGATTTAAATGGTGTTCATTTTGCAATGGATTTCTTAGCTCAAAATAGTGCTAGAGTACAAGAATTAAAAATTGAAGATCACAAAGGAAAGGAAACAAATCAATTGTGGGCAACTGATAAAAATGTTGTTGTAATTGGTGGTGGTGATACAGGTTCTGATTGTGTTGGAACTTCAAACCGTCATTCTGCAAGTTCCGTTACCCAGTTTGAAATAAATTTGAAGCCTGGTGCTGTAAGAAATGAAAATAATCCTTGGCCTGAATATCCATTTTTATTGAGAAGCTCTACTTCTCATGAGGAAGGTTGTGAAAGAGATTGGAGTATTTTAACAAAGGAGTTTATTGGAGACGATAAAGGAAATGTTAAAGGAATTAAAATCACTGACCTTGAGTGGACTGTTGAAGAAAATGGCAGGAAATCTTTTAAAGAAATCGAAGGTACTGAAAGAGAAATCCCTTGTGATTTAGCCTTGTTGGCAATTGGATTTGTTGGTCCAGATGAACCGTTAATTGAAAAGTTCGGTGTCATTACTGATCCTCGTTCAAATGCAAAAGCAAATTTGAAAGATTTTAAAACTTCAGTAGAAGGGGTTTTTGCTGCTGGTGATATCCGTAGAGGTCAATCATTAGTTGTGTGGGCGATTTCAGAAGGAAGAGAGTGTGCTGCTGCAGTAGATGAATATTTAATGGGAAGTACTAAATTAGAAAGAAAAGATAATTCTATGTTGTCTGTTTAGATTATTATATCTAAATTCGCATCAATAATGCGGGAGTAGCTCAGTTGATTAGAGCGTCAGCCTTCCAAGCTGAGGGTCGTGGGTTTGAGTCCCATCTCCCGCTCAATAAAAGCCTTTGAAGAAATTCAAGGGCTTTTTTGTGTTTAAGCCTTTTTAATTTTATAAATATTTTTCGGATAAAATAGTTGTTTTTAGTTGGGTAAGAAAAGAAGTTTCTTGATATGCTTTTGATATTACAATTGCGCCTTGGAAGCTTATAAAAAAGCTGCGCGCCGACTCCTCCCATTTTTCGATCTCGTATTCTAAAAAAAAGCGCTCTAAATTATTTATAATTAATTCTAATAACTGTTTACAAGTTGCTTGTAAGTGTTTATTCATACTTCCTAATTCTTGGGACACATTAATTAAGATGCTTCCTGCTTTATACTCAGATAGCTCTAGCTCTTGAATTGCATGATTGATTAGTTTTCCTAAACCGTCTTCTAAACTATCTGCACTTTTTAAAAGTTTTTTGTATTGAAGGGAAAGCTTAATCGTATATGATCTTAAGGCTTCGGTAACTAATTGATCTTTACCCTTAGGGAAATGATAATATAAAGATCCTTTGGTAACATTAGAAACTCTTAAGATTTCATTAATTCCTGTGCCATGGTAACCTTTTTCAAGGATTAAGGACACGGCTTGTCGAATTAGCTTTTCTTTCGTTTTCACTTCAATTGTGTTTAGTCCATTTATGTTAACAAATTCAAACGGATTTTGTTTTGTTAAGGTACTACCTTTTGTATATTTATTAAAGCAAAATTAGTGAAAGCATCTGCTTTCGTTCTCTAAAGTCTAAGTTTAATGTATTTAATATTCGATACCGAAACAACGGGGTTGCCCAAGCGTTGGGATGCTCCCATAACCGACACGGATAACTGGCCAAGATGTATTCAAATTGCATGGCAGTTGCACGATGAATGGGGGAAGGTAATTGAATCTAAAGATTACTTAATTAAGCCGGATGGATTTGACATTCCTTATGACGCTGAAAAAATTCATGGGATTTCTACAATCTTAGCAGAAGAACAGGGCGTTGATTTAGCATTTGTTCTTGCTGAATTTAATATTGCATTAAATAAATCCAAATTTGTAGTTGGTCAAAATGTTGGTTTTGATACCAATATTATGGGGTGTGAGTTTCACAGACTTTCTGTTGAATCTCCAATGGCAGAAATGCCAGTTTTGGATACGTGTACTAAAGTAACTGCTAATCTTTGTGAAATTAAAGGAGGTAGAGGTGGAGGTTTTAAACTACCAACATTAACAGAATTGCACCAGTTTTTATTTGGTGAAGGATTTGGCGAAGCACATAATGCGACGGCGGATGTTGAAGCAACAGCACGTTGTTTTTTAGAGTTAATCCGATTAGGACATTTTAAACAGTCAAATTTACAACAAGAAGAAGGTTATTTAGCTCGATTTATTGAAGTTAATAGAGAGCCTATTGACCTTATAGGATTAGAACACCTTAATTTAAAACAAGAAAGTAAAAAATTAGCAGAGCGAGAAGCAGCAAAATCTGGTCCGGCTGAAAAAGTTAATGTAGATCGTAATTTAGCTTCACTAAAAGATGTTTCGTTTGCTCACTTGCATAATCATTCACAGTTTTCAATTTTACAATCAACAACTCAAATCCAAGCTTTAGTTGAAATTACAGCTAAAAACAATATGCCTGCTGTAGCATTAACTGATACGGGAAATATGATGGCTGCTTTTTTGTTTACGAATGCTGTAATCAAAAAGAACAAAGTAATTGAGGCCGAAATCAAAGAGGCTGAAGAAAACGGTGCCGTTTGTAATAAGCAAATAATTAAACCTATCATTGGTTCCGAATTATTTGTCTGTAAAAATCATAAGGATAAATCGTACAAGGATAATGGATATCAAATTCCATTTTTAGCAAAGAATAAAGCGGGGTATAAAAACTTATCTAAAATATGTTCTCAAGGTCATATTGATGGCTTTTATTACGTGCCTAGAGTTGATAAAGAGTTAATTGCTTCGCTAAAAGGTGATTTAATTGTCACAACTGGTGGCTTAACAGGAGAGGTTCCTGGATTAATATTAAATGTTGGAGAAAAACAAGCTGAAGAAGCTTTGTTGTGGTGGAAAGAAGAGTTTGGGGATGATTTTTACATTGAAATTGTTCGTCATGGTTTAGAAGAAGAGGAGAGAGTTAATGAAGTTTTACTTCGATTTGCCAAGAAGCACCATATCAAGATTATCGCAGCGAATAATACTTATTATCTATCAAAAAGTGATGCCGAAAGTCATGATGTTTTACTTTGTGTAAAGGAAGGGCAGCAAAAGGATACACCAATTGGAAAAGGTAGAGGTTTTCGATTTGGATTTCCGAATCAAGAATTTTATTACAAGACGGCGGATGAAATGAAGCAATTATTTGCTGATATACCAGAGTCTATTTCTAACATTCAAGGAATAGTTGATAAAATTGAGCCTTTTGGTTTAGCCAGAGATGTTTTATTGCCTGCTTTTGATATTCCAGAAGAGTTTCAAGATAAGCAAGATATAGAGGACGGAGGTAAGCGAGGAGAGAATGCCTTTTTAAGACATTTAACTTATGTTGGAGCTGAAAAGCGTTATCCAGAAATTACTGACGCCATAAAGGAACGATTAGATTTTGAGCTGGAAGTAATTGCAAATACAGGTTATCCAGGTTACTTTTTGATTGTTCAGGATTTTATTAAAGCAGCCCGTGATATGGGCGTATCTGTTGGTCCTGGTAGAGGTTCGGCTGCGGGTTCGGCAGTTGCTTACTGTACCACAATTACAAATATTGATCCCATCAAATATGATTTGCTTTTTGAGCGTTTCTTAAACCCTGAAAGGGTATCGATGCCAGATATTGATATTGATTTTGATGATGAAGGTCGAGGTCGAGTTATCCAATATGTAATCGATAAATACGGTTCTTCTCAAGTTGCTCAAATTATCACCTATGGTACAATGGCTGCAAAGTCATCCATTCGAGATACAGCTAGAGCATTAGATTTACCCTTGTCTGATGCAGATCGATTAGCAAAATTAGTTCCCGATATTAAGCTGAAAAAGATGTTTGGGATGTCGGATTCAGACTTAGAAAGAAAATTAGGAAACCCTGAGTTGATGGAAATGGCGCGTGAGTTAAAAATGGTTCACGACCAGGATAATTTATCAGGGGAAACAATACGACAAGCAAGAGCGCTAGAAGGTTCGGTTCGTAATACAGGTATTCACGCTTGTGGTGTAATTGTTACACCAAGTGATATAAGAGAGCATGTTCCCGTTTCGGTTGCGAAGGATTCTGAAATGTGGTGTACACAATTTGATAATTCAGTTGTTGAAGATGCGGGATTGTTAAAGATGGATTTCTTAGGATTAAAAACATTAACCCTAATAAAGGATGCTGTAACAATTGTAAAAGAACGTCACGGGATTGAAATTGATCCCGAAGAAATAGATATTGCTGACGCTAAAACGTATGAGCTCTTCCAGAGAGGGGAAACTGTAGGTATATTTCAATATGAATCTGCAGGAATGCAGAAATACATGAAGGAATTAAAACCAACTGTTTTTGCCGATTTAATTGCAATGAATGCCTTGTACCGTCCAGGCCCAATTGAATACATTCCTTCTTTTATTAAGCGTAAGCATGGAGAGGAACCGATTACTTACGATTTAGACGGAATGGAAGTATACCTAGAGGAAACTTATGGTATTACTGTTTATCAAGAGCAAGTAATGCTCTTGTCTCAAAGTTTAGCTGGATTTACAAAAGGTCAGGCCGATTCCTTGAGGAAGGCAATGGGGAAAAAGATTTTTGCAATGTTGGAGCAATTGAAGCCATTATTTATTAATGGTGGGACTGAGCGTGGACATAGTGAGAAAATGCTTGAAAAAGTTTGGAAAGATTGGGAAGCATTTGCCTCTTATGCTTTTAACAAATCCCACTCTACTTGCTATGCTTGGGTAGCTTATCAAACTGCCTTCTTTAAAGCACATTACCCTGCTGAATATATGGCTTCAGTATTGAGTAATAATATGAATGATATTAAGTCTGTTACATTTTTCATGGAAGAATGTAAGCGGATGGGTGTTCCTGTTTTAGGTCCTGATGTGAATGAATCCGTTTACAAATTTACAGTTAACCAAAAAGGAGAAATCCGATTTGGATTAGGCGCTGTCAGAGGAGTAGGAAGCGGAGCTGTTGACTCAATTGTTGAAGAACGAAAGAAAAATGGTCCTTATTCAGATGTATTTGATTTTACCAGTAGAATTAACTTAAGAGCAGCGAATAAGAGGTGTGTTGAAAATTTAACACTTGCAGGTGGATTAGATTGTTTTAAAGGTATTCATCGTGCACAATATTTTTTTAAAAACCATGAAAAAGAAACTTCGTTTTTAGAGAAAGCAGTGCGCTATGGATTACAACTTCAAAACGAGCAAGGTTCAGCGCAACAATCTCTATTTGGTGGGAGTTCAGAAGTGGATTTGCCAAAGCCACCAGTTCCTATTTGCGAGGAATGGAGCAATGTATATGCGTTAAATCAAGAAAAAGAAATGGTTGGAGTTTATATTTCTGGTCACCCTTTAGATGATTTTAAATTAGAAATTGATAACTTTTGCAATGCAACATTTGATGAATTAAACAACTCACCTAATGAATTAAAAGGGAAAGATTTAACGTTTGCTGGTATTGTTTCTGAAGCAGCTGAGCGAATGAGTAAAAAAGGAAATCACTTCGGTATTTTAACGGTAGAAGATTATTCTGAAGCAGGGAAATTCTTCCTTTTTGGAGATACCTATTTGAAGTTTAGAAGATTTTTAGTTGAGGGAGCTTTTCTTTATATAAAAGGTAAGATGGAGCCTAAGCGATATGCTAAGTCTAAGGAAGATACAGAGTTTAAAATTCATAAAATTGAACTGCTAACCGATGTTAGAGATAAACTTGTTAAATCGGTTACGGTTCATGTTAAAACAAACTTAGTAAACGATGATTTTATTGATCGTTTATCCGGTGTATGTGAATCAAACGTTGGGGATTGTTCTTTGAGGTTAGTGCTTGTGGATGAAGATGAAAATATCTTTTTAGAACTAGCAAGTAGCGTTTACAAAGTAGAGGTTACTAACGAATTTATTAATGGGTTAAATAAGTTACCTGAATTAGAAATGAAGTTTAATTAACTTTCTTCCTTTTTTTAAAGAGAAGATAAGCTCCAATTATTATAAAAGGAAGACTTAATAATTGTCCAGTTGAAAGGATATTACCTAGTTCTTCTTGAATTCCTCCTTGAGAGTTTTTTGTGAATTCAATAATAAATCGAGCACTAAATACAGTCGCAAAAAAAGTTCCTATTAATTTTCCTTCTTGTAAATAAGCTTTCTTCTTCCAATACATTTTTCTTAAAAAGAAATAGATAGCTAAGTATGCTATCGCCTCGTAAAGTTGTGAAGGGTGTCTTGGTAAATTATCTTCTTGTAAAAATATTACACCAAAGTTGTTTCCAGTAGGATTACCAATGATCTCACTATTCATAAAGTTAGCAATTCGTATAAAAAAGGCTGTAATTGCTATTGGATAAGCAACTTTATCCAAAATCCATAAAAAAGAATGACTGCTCTTTTTTACTTTATACCATATCAAGGCTAAAATAACTCCTATTGCTCCACCATGACTTGCTAATCCTGCAAAGCCAGTAAATTCAAAGTGAGAATTCCCCTCCGCATCAAAAAATGAAAAAGGTAAAAAAACACTGAAGAAATCTTGTGAAAATAATTCGCTTTGATAAAAAATAACATGACCTAGTCGTGCTCCTAAAATACCTCCTAGCATACATGCAAACAAAAGAGGGTCTAAGAGTTTATTGTCTTCTTTTTCATTGATGAATAATTTACGCGTTAGTTGATAACCAGTATAAATTCCAATACCCCATAATAAACCGTAATATCTGATTTGAAGTTTCCCTAACTCAAATATAATAGGATCTAAATCCCAAGTAATTGCAGAAAAAATAGAATACATTTATTGCTAATTTGATGTAAAAATATGGAATTAAATTGAAGGTTATAAACGAAGATGTATTATTAAGACAAAAACCTGTTTAATTATCCATTATTGCAATTATGGGTTTTAATAAACAGATCATTTACCGCTGATAAATGTAGTTCGCAGAGTTAAGAAAACCTGAGTTTATTGCTTCACTATACCACTAACTTTAATGTATGCAACATGGTTTATTGCATTGGACTTAATTTTGACCGTTTTGTTAAAAGAGCCTAGCTTTTTAGTATCGTAATTAATCGTGATTATTCCTTGATTTCCTGGAAGAATTGATTTGCTAGGACACTCAGGAACAGTGCAGCCGCATGAACCTTTACAATCGGTAATTACTAATGGTTTGTTCCCTGTGTTTTTAAAGATAATTAACCTTTTACCATTGCTGTTCTTTTTTATAATACCATAATTCAACGAAATAGAATCAAGTTGTATGAATGCTCCAACAGGTTTTAAAGTGTCTGATTGAGCATTTACATGAAGGCTAATCAATATTAAAGAACAAATGTAAACTAGGTGTTTCATCGTAATAGTTTGGTGTCAAAAAAAAAGGCACTGAAATCAGTGCCTTTTTTTAAAATGTTTGTATTAATTATTCTGCGGAAGGACCTGAATTAACTGCAGGGAAAGCTTCTGGAGCTTTAGTAGCGTTAATCGTTCCAACCACTCTTAATGTTATTGTACCATTATTAGCGTCTGATTTAACAGTGACAGTTTTAGAAATTCTTCCAACTCTTTTAGTGTCGTACCTAACTTTTAGTTCTCCTTGTTCTCCTGGCATAATTGCAGTAGTAGGACACTGTGGTACTGTACATCCACAAGAACCTTTACAAGTTGTAATGTGTAATGGCTTTTTCCCTGTATTAGTAAACATTAAAACCCTGAAAGGATCGCTTCCTTGATCAATAGTTCCAAAATCTACGACAGTAGTGTCAAAAGAAATAACTGGTCCGTTTGGATCAACAGCTTCGGTTGGCTCAGCATTTTGAGCATTTGTGTTAATAGTTAAACCTAGAAAGGCAATACAAAAAGTAAATAATAATTTTTTCATTTTTATGTTTTTTAGAGTTCAATAACAATATTTTCAAATTTATGAAATAAGATTGCCAATTCGTGTTAATGACTTGTTAAAGTTTTACTAAAATCATACCAAGATTAGTTTATTTAAATTGACTCAAGTATTGATTGTAAGTTTGTGTTTTGTAATGGTTGTCTCCGAAAAATTTCGCAGTTGGTAGATATTCCTCTGCACTGTAGTACCCTGGTATTGATTGTAGTTTTTCTAAACTCTCGTCAAAATATACAATTGTTGGGTAAGCTAATCCCCTAAGTGTGCTTCCCATTTTAATTGCGAATTCATGCGTTCTTCCTTTGTTACTGTATTTTTTATTTAAAAAAGTAACATCTTCCTTGGATTCAGCATCAAATTTAACGGCGTAAAAATTCTTATTAATATACTGTATGACATCCGAATCAGAGAATGTGTATTTAGTCATTTTTTTACATGGGCCACACCAAACAGCATAAAAATCGATTAATACTTTTTTTGGGTTAGTTTTCATTTTCTTTTGAACTTCTGCAATAGAAAGCCATTCAATAGAATTTTCCTTTTGGGCGATTTTATTTGACTTACAAGCGGTTAAACTTATTAGAGTGATTAATGAAATTAGAAGCGTTTTTTTCATTTTACTAAGGTAAATAGAGATGAATATATTATTTGTTATTTTTTGTGCAATTTCACAAAACTTAAGGACAAAAAAAATGCGAATCTTGCGATTCGCATAAACTTTTGTGATCTGGCTGGGGCTCGAACCCAGGACCCTCTCCTTAAAAGGGAGATGCTCTACCAACTGAGCTACCAGATCTCTTTCAAAAGCGGTCGCAAATATACAGTGATTTTTTTGAAAACTCAAAATAAAATTCAATTTTTTTGAGGGTGATTTTTATTATTTCGTAGATTCGTAGTCTAAATGAATGATTATCAAAAATTTAAGTAATTGTGAAAAAAGATAAAATTTTCCTTTTAGGATTCATGGGATGTGGGAAATCTACATTTGGAAAAAAGTTAGCCTTAAAGTTAAATTGGAACTTTATTGATTTAGACGATTATATAGAGGAAAAAGAAGGAGAGCGGATCGTTGACATTTTTAAGCACCGAGGGGAAGCATACTTTCGGGGTTTAGAGACTAAAGCAGTTGAAGCAACAGCAAAAATGAAAAGAACGATCATTAGTACTGGAGGTGGAACGCCCTGCTTTAATAACAATATAGAATCGATAAATTCTTTAGGTTTGTCCGTTTACATTAAGCTTTCACCTATAGTTTTAAAGAAAAGATTATTAAATGAGACAAATAAACGACCATTACTTTCAGGTCTTAATGAAGATGAATTATTGACTTTCATTGTGAGTAAGTTGGCAGAAAGAGAGGATGATTATCTAAAAAGTGAAATCATTTTTAATTTTAATGAAGATGCTGTCCCCAATTTTATTGAAAAAATAAAAGAAGTTGTTTAATATAATATGAGTCTTTTACTTTGGCTTACAGCGGTTTATACTATGTCGCGTTTTAAGAAATGCATATTATTGCTTTTGAATTACAATGAAAATAAAAAAATGCCTTATTTTTGTCGTTCTGTTGAAAATTTTCAGCAGAATTTTTAAATCTTAAACAGAATACAGATGAGCAAAGTAAAAGTAGCATTCAACGGAATGGGACGTATTGGAAAAAACGTAATGCGCGTTATCGTTGAACAATTTAATGATCAAATCGAAATAGTTGCTGGAAATGATTTAGTTTCCGCAAAGGATATAGCACAAGGTTTACCAAAGGATTCGATTTTTGGAAGGTTTCCAGTTGATGTTTCTTTGAAGAGCGACAACATAATTAAGGTGGGCGATCATGAAATTACTGTTTATGCTGAGAAAGATGCAAATAACATTCCTTGGGGTAAGCATGACGTAGATATCGTTTTTGAATGTACAGGTTTCTACTTGTCAACTGAAAAGTCTCAGGCACACATTAACGCAGGGGCTAAAAAAGTAATTGTTTCTGCACCTTGTGGAGATTCAACTAAAACAGTTGTTGTTGGTGTAAACCACGAAATATTAACAGCGGATGACAAAATCGTTTCTAACGCATCTTGTACTACCAACTGTTTAGCTCCAATGACTAAAGCTATTGACGATACTTTTAAAGTAATCTCTGGTTTAATGTCTACTACTCACGCCGCTACTGCTACTCAAAAAGTTGCTGATGCATTTGGAGGTGGTAAAAACAGAGCTACATTAAATAACATTATTCCTGCTTCAACTGGAGCTGCAAAAGCTGTTGGTAAAGTTTTACCACATCTAAACGGGAAATTAAACGGTACTGCATTAAGAGTTCCTACTGATACAGGTTCTGTTGTTGAGTGTGTTTACCAAATTGAAGGTGAGCATTCAGCTGAAGAAGTTATGGCAGCTATGCAAGCTAACATTGCGAAAATGAACGCATCTACTTTACTGAAAAAGACTGTTTATTTGGGTGATTTCTATGAATGTTCTAGAGATTGTGTAGGTGAGCCTTATTCTTCAATGATCAACGATAATGTTTTAACAATTCCAAATAACGGAACTACTTTAGTTAAAGCTACTTCTTTCTATGATAATGAGATGGGATTCTCTCATAGAATGGCTGAATTAGCGATTGTTTTATCAGCGAAGTAATTAGTTACAAATTAAAGAATACAGTCTACCTAATGGGTAAACAGATAAAAAAAATTGGTGTTTTAACATCAGGAGGAGATTCTCCAGGAATGAACGCGGCCATTAGGGCTGTCGTTCGTTCTTCTTTGTATTATGGAATTGAAGCGGTGGGCATCTATCGTGGATATGAAGGTATGATTGAAGGAGATTTTGAATCAATGGATGTTCGTTCTGTAAACCATATTTTGGGAAAGGGAGGAACAGTATTGAAATCCGCTCGTTGTTTAGAATTCCATAAGCCAGAAGTAAGAACAATAGCAGCTAAACAGCTAAAAAAGCATGGTATTGATGCAGTTGTAGCAATTGGTGGCAATGGAACTTTTACTGGTGCCAAATTATTATGGGAAGAACATGATATTCCAGTTATTGGAGTTCCTGGGACAATCGATAATGATTTGCACGGATCAGATTCAACTATTGGATTTGATACTGCTAATAATATTGTTTTAGAAGCAATTGACAACATTAGAAATACTGCATTATCTCACAATAGATTGTTTTTTGTTGAGGTAATGGGAAGAGAATCAGGTTATATTGCAGCCTACACAGGTTTGGCATCTGGTGCTTTTGGTGTTTTGATTCCTGAAAATGAAACTACTTTCGAAGATCTTATTGAGAAACTAGATAAAGGAAGAAAAAGCGGAAAAACTTCTAGTATTGTTGTTGTTGCTGAAGGTAATAAGTGGGGCGGAGCTTCTGAAATTAAGCAATTGTTTAAGGAAAAAGCACCATCTTACGATGCCAAGGTTACAATATTAGGTCATACTCAAAGAGGTGGTAATCCAACTTGTTTCGATAGGATTCTTGCAAGTCGTTTAGGCGTTGCTGCTGTTGAAGGTTTAAAAGAGGGTAAAGCTGGTGTTATGGCAGGAATAATCAAAAATGAAGTTGTCTATACTTCACTTGAAGATGCAATCCAATTTAAAGATACTGTAGATGAAGAAATTGTTAGAGTTGCTGAAATTCTATCAATTTAATTAAATAATTAAATTAATAAAAAAGGCTCCAATTTATTGGAGCCTTTTTTATGTGTAAAAACTATTTCATCGTAAACGTCTAATTATGAACTTGTTGTGTGTTTATGTCTTGATTATGTCGGGTGACGTAAAATAAATAAAAGAGTTACAATTAAAGTTAATTTTTGTTAATTAGTACTATCTTTATTGCCTAAACTTCATTTGACTATGAGAAGAATTTTTTCAATTTGTGCGATTACAGTGTTACTCCTAGGAGGAGTAATAAAAGCACAAGAACCATGTAAACAAATTATTGGATACTATCCATCTTGGCAAATGTACAAGAGATCAGGAGCTGTTGTTCCTGAGGTAATTGATTATTCAAGATATAGTATTTTAAATTACTCATTTTTCGCACCTGATAGTAATGGCTATTTAAAAGGAACAGATCCATGGGCAGACACCTTACTTTTAAGAGGAAGAATAGATTGGGGAAAACCGCAACCCGCATATTTTACCAATACGTCATTAATTGATTTCTCTCATTTATGGGGTGTTAAAGTAATGGTATCTATTGGAGGGTGGACACTTTCAGATAATTTTCCAGGTATAGCCGATGATCCTGTGAAAACTAAGCGTTTTGTTGACGAATGTGTTAGAGTAATAAAAACCTACCAGTTTGATGGGATTGATATTGATTGGGAATATCCTTGTTACGAAGAACACAGTGGAAGACCAGATGTTGATAAAGAAAATTTCACAAAATTCATGTATGCTATTAGACTCGGAATTGATTCTTTAGGTAAAACGATGGGTAGAATAGATGAAGATAAGTTTTTATTAACTGCAGCATTTGGGGCAAATAAAGGTCAAATGGATTGTATTGAATACAGTAAAGTATCTGAATTCATGGATTACATTAACATGATGACCTATGACTTTAATGGAGTTTGGTCACCAGATGCAAATCATAACTCCCCATTATACTCGCCATCTAGTGGTTATGAAGGGTCGTTAGATCTCGCATTTAAATTATTACAAGATAAAGGTGTTCCTGCTCAAAAAATAAACTTAGGAGTTGCGTTTTATGGAAGATCTTTAAAAGGTTTCAAGGGTGAAGAACCTGCAATGTATGCTGAGCATGATGGTAAAGCGGATGTTCAAAGATATCCATTGCATGAAGGTATGCCACTCTACTATAGAATTGTAGATGAAATGGATGCCTATGATAAGCAAGAATGGGATGAGGCTGCACAAAATCCTTATGCGATTAGTACAAAGGATTCATCTCTAATTTCTTACGACAATGAAAAGTCAATTAGATTAAAAGCTAAATATGCATTAGACAATAAATGTGCTGGTGTTATTATATGGGATGCTACTGGTGATTATATTGAAAAGAAGAAAGGTTCTCTATTAATTTCTGGGACACCTTTAGTTGATCAACTGGTTGATGTTCTTCAACCTTGCGTAATGCCAAGAATCAAAAAAAGATACTAATAACTAACCTTAAATTTTAGGTATGATAAATAATAGAAAACTATTCACATCTCTACTTGTATCTGCGGGGCTTTCTTCTACGATTGCAATTGCTGGAGGAGTAACTGGTGGTGATAGCGCTTCTTACAATCCTCACAACTCCGTTAGAATGGGGTATATGATGCCAAATGGAACCGAGTCGAAAAATGATTCTACCCCAGAAGGAAACTACAATAAGAAGTTTAATTACGTAAATAAAGGAGAGAAAAAAGGAAAAGGCCTTTTAGGCAATAACTTAGAAGTTTCGGGAGTAACACGTTTTATTACTATTCAAAGAACGATGCAACAGTCTTATGTTGACATGACTACAAGTGATAAAAACATCTCGTTTACGGATTACCCTAGTGCAGATGCCAATTCTGGTGCTAATGCAGGTTTTCCGCTTTTAGAATTAAATTTACAGTCTCAAATAAAACAAGACTTTAATTTTAATGTTGGATATTCATTAGGACATAATATTACTGGTGACGTTGATGCAAGCTCAAGAAATATCGGAGCTGTACAAAATTTAAATTTTGGAGCACAATTAAAAACGGGTCTTGTAAAAACTTCTATTTGGGCTGGAGAGGTCCTTTGGACTAATCTATCTCGTTTTACGATGGGGCAACCAGAGTTTACGGATAATTATTTTGAAAGATTACCTTGGGATTGGTATCGAACATCATACACTAGATACCAAGAGTATTTTACTTTATCAAGTAATATTGGTGCAAGAAACCTCGGTAGATCGCCTTTACAAGGTGGAATTGGTGTAGTTGAGATTTTACCATTACAAACCAGTTTTAAAGTTATTTACGGTCAAACAAATAGAAGTATTATTGCTGCCGATCATGGGACAGGATTTCCTTCTTACATTACTGGTTATCGTTTAGAGAAGTATCTTTTTGAGAGAGCTATTAGAGGAAAAGCGGGTCTTAACGTATATGCCAAAAGAGCATACACTGATGTTGTTGGCGAAATCGACGATAACAACACGATGTACACGATGGATTTTGACGTTAAGGTCAAAAAAATTAAATTCGATGGTGAAATAGGAGGTAGCGTATTAAATAATCCTGGTGTAACTAATGATGCTGGAGATTTAGAAGATAACACTGGATTTGGAGCGGTTTTTAAAACAGCCTTTGACAGAAGATCTGTTCTTTGGCCATTCTCAATAGAGTTCTATAACATTAGTAAAAACTTTGGGAATGTTGATGGGTCAATCTTAAATCAGAATGGTAGCATTATGCAAGGTGGAGCCAAGAATGAATTTATCTACAATGATTCTTATTTCGCGAATGTTGCAAATGAAGCTGGCCAAATCACAAACAACAGAAGAGGTATCAATTTAGATATTGAAGCTAATTTTGGTGATTTTAAAATCCAATTAGGATATTCAGCAAGTCAGGAAATTGAAAAATTAACAGATTCATTAACAATCCAACATAGAGTTAATGCATTTTCAAGATCTAGATTCAGACCATGGTTCCAAGCTGCAGGTCCTTATGGAAGAATTAAAAGTTTTTGGTACAGAACTTTTGAAACCTTAACGTTATCAAATGCAGATGGATACCTTCAAAGAGACAATTTAGGATTTAATGCCTTAGAGATAGGATTGAAGTACAAAAAGCCAGTAGGGAAAAATCAGGAAATCGTTCTTTTAAATCAAAGCACAGTAAATACCATTAAGGAAGGATTTAATGTGTTTTCAGCACCTGGTGATGCCAATGTTTTAGCATCTGTACTTTATAATGATTTTACAGCTGCTTTTAAATTTAACAAAAAGTTATCCTTAATTGGGAACTTTGCTGTTGAATCTACAAAAGGAAGTACTAGAACAAACTTATCTCCTGATGTTGATGGAAAAGATGAGGAGAGAATCATCTCTCAAATAGGTCATATGTATGCTTTAGGGGTTGATTATGATTTAACAAGAAAAACTTCATTTCACTTAAGATCCAAATACATGGATCATAAAGACAAGAATTTTTTGAAAGATAAATTCTCAGGATTTGAAACGACATTCGAACTTAAAATATTCTTATAAAAACTTACCAAAATGAATTACAAAAAATCAATTATATATTCAGCTTTATCTCTAGGTTTAACAATTTCGGGTG